>JAQVSH010000063.1 GCA_028700615.1 Bacteroidales bacterium | reverse complement strand
TCCGGTGCATCCACAAATGGCATACCCTCCATCCCAATTCCGGCTTGCTTCACGCAAGACCTCTGTCAGATTCATATTCTTTTCTATCAGCTCATTCAGGGCCTGCCCGTTGGCTGCAGCTTCTTTATAAAGATGATAAAGTTCTTCTACTTTGCAATCCAGAGCATGCCCCATGGTTTCCAGCATGATATAGGTATCGGCATACTTCCGGGGATGTTGTCCCTGATTTACCAGTCCATGAAAGAGTTCATCCACATTGGTCAGGTTGAAATTACCCTCAAGGAGTAAACTCTTATTTTTAAAGTTGCTTCTTCTGAGAAAAGGATGAACATAGGACATACCCGAACGCCCTGTAGTACTGTAACGAAGATGCCCCATGTATAAATTACCGGCAAAAGGGAGGTTGTTGAGCGCATATTCCGGATCGGCAAGATTGGATTTTGAAACCCCCTTAAATTGTTTGTGCAACATAGCAAACACATCTCTGATGGCGCCGGATCCCGTAGCCCTTTCTCTGAAAATATACTCATTTCCGGGCAAAGCATCAATTTTAACACAGGCGATCCCTGCCGCTTCTTGTCCGCGATTATGCTGTTTCTCCATCAGTAGATACAGTTTATTAATCCCGTACATCCACGTGCCGTACTTCTGATAATACCAGCTCAGAGGTTTCAGTAATCGCAACAAAGCGATGCCACATTCATGTTTGATCATACTCTCCATACCCGAATTCTTTCTATGGCTTCTATGGTGTCCTCCTTCTTTCCAAAGGCGGTTAATCTTAAATATCCTTCTCCGCTGGGGCCAAAACCGATCCCGGGAGTTCCCACAATATTTACCTCGTATAATAATTGCTCAAAAAAATTCCACGACGACATACCTCTGGGAGTTTTCATCCACACATAGGGCGCATTTACACCTCCAAAAACCTGAAAACCACACGCTTTCAAACCTTCCCTGAGGATTTTAGCATTTTCCATGTATCCGTCAATAATTTTTTTTACCTGAACCTTTCCTTCCTGGGAATAGACTGCTTCGGCAGCTCTTTGAACAATATATGCCGTTCCGTTGAATTTTGTTGATTGCCTTCTGTTCCAAAGCCTGTTCAATGCGACTTTCTGTCCGTTCAGGGTAAATCCCTTCAATGCTTTCGGCACCACCGTATATCCGCATCGAAGACCGGTAAAACCAGCTGTTTTTGAAAAGCTTCTGAATTCTATTGCCACCGTTTTAGCCCCTTTTATTTCATAGATGCTGTGAGGAATGTCCTCTTCCTGAATATAGGCCTCATAGGCCGCATCAAACAAAATCAACACATCATATTTTATGGCATAGTCAACCCATTTTTTCAGTTCTTCTCTGCTCAAAACTGTCCCTGTCGGATTATTCGGATAGCAAAGGTAGAGCATATCAAATCTTTTTTCAGGAATTTCAGGAATAAAATTATTTTCCGCAGTGCAAGGAATATAAACAATATTGCTCCAATGCCCGTCCATAAGAAGATCCCCGCCGCGTACGCCCATGACATTGGAGTCCACATAGACCGGGTACACAGGATCAGTAACAGCCACCGTGTTGTCATGCCTGAGAATATCTCCGATGTTTCCGGTGTCGCTTTTCGCCCCGTCACTCACAAACACCTCGTCCGGATCCAGACTAATCCCCCTGTTTTCGTAATCGTTTTTTATAATGGCATCGATTAAAAACCGATATCCCTGTTCGGGTCCGTATCCTCTGAAAGTTTCCTGAAACCCCATCTCATCTACCGCTTTATGCAAAGCTTCAATCACCACTCCCGGAAGCGGCTGTGTCACATCTCCGATTCCCAATCGAATAATTTCGGCTTTCGGATGAGTTACTTTAAAAACATTGATTTTTTTAGCAATGTCAGAAAAAAGATAACTTTCTGGAAGTCTTAAAAAATGTTCATTGATGAGTGCCATAATAGTTTTGTTTTTATGGTAGGCTGATTTCGCCTTCAAATACCCGGACGGCATCTCCCGTCATATATACATGTTGATTTATTGGATTCCATTCAATGTCCAGCTGACCGCCTTTCAATTGCAGATTTGCCTGACGATCGGAGAGCCCATTGATCACTGAAGCCACCAAAGTAGCACATGCTCCGGTTCCGCATGCCAGGGTTTCTCCTGCACCTCTTTCCCAGACTCTCATTTTAAGATGCTTTTTGTCAATCACTTCAACAAATTCCACATTGGTTCTGTTTGGAAAATAAATATGTTTTTCAATCACAGGTCCCAGCATTTCAAGCGGGAAATGATCTACGTCCTCTATAAAAAACACCGCATGGGGATTACCCATAGATACGGCCGTAAAAGTATATTTGTTTCCTAAAATGGAAATAGGATAGTTGACAATCTGTCCTCCGGGAAGATTAACCGGAATTTTCTCCGGAATTAACACGGGCTCACCCATATCTACCCGGATATTTTCAATGATATCTCCCCGAAAATTTAATTTAATTTCTTTCACTCCTGCTAAAGTCTCCAGCGTAATTGTTTTTCTGGCAGTCAACCCCTCCTCATACACATAGCGGGCTACACACCTTGAGGCATTTCCGCACATTTCCGATTCGGATCCATCGGCATTAAACATTCTCATTCTAAAATCACAGACTTCGGAAGGAAGCATCATCACCAGGCCATCAGAGCCTATACCAAAATGCCGGTCGCTTATTTTTCTCGCCACCGCAGAAGGATCTTCAATTTTTTCTTTAAATCCGTCAACGTACACATAATCGTTGCCGCACCCCTGCATTTTAGTGAACCTCATAATTTCAATTTATTACATAAATAACCAAAATGATTACTATACGAAAGTAATACACGGCAAAAATATGAATAAATATAAGCAAAAACAGTATTTTAGCAACATAATCATTATTTTTTGATTATTATTTATTAAATTAATATTTTAATTGAGTTTATTGTGTTAATCTATAAGTTTAAAACAACATAATATTGCTTTAAACTTATTTTAGAATCATATTTATTTCACATTATAATAATTATTTTCAATGGTAGTATGCAGCTCCATGTTGCTGAAAAGTATTATCATGCTCTTGGGTGATCCAAACCTCTATTTATAAATTTATCGGGATTTGATTTTATTGAGTATTTTTGCAGGCACATAAAACTCTTCCTGTTCTTTCATATAAATATACCGCATTATGAATTGGTTATCAGATCTTTTTATCAATGACTCAATAGCTCATGCTGTACTGATGTATGCATTGGTCATTTCAGGAGGAGTTCTTCTTGGAAGAATCCGGATTTTCGGAGTTTCGCTGGGTATTACTTTTGTGCTGTTTGCAGGGATTCTGATAGGTCATTTGGGCTTTTCTGTCAATCAGAATACCCTGGATTTTGTCAAAGATTTCGGATTGATTCTTTTTGTTTATTCTATCGGATTACAAGTCGGGCCGGGCTTTTTTTCTTCTTTCAGGGAAGGAGGATTAAGGTTGAACCTTCTGGCCTGCGGAGTAGTCCTGCTCAATGTTATTCTGGTCATCCTGATTTGGGCTTTGGCCAGCGGTCGGGTCAGTATGCCCATCATGGTCGGGATTATGTCCGGAGCCGTAACCAATACGCCCGGTTTAGGGGCTGCGCAACAGGCATTAAATCAACTCTTTGAATCAGGTCAAATTTCCTCTGTCCCTCCCATTGCTTTGGGTTATGCGGTAGCATATCCTCTGGGTGTGGTAGGTATTATACTTTCTATGATATTCATCAGAATGGTATTCCGCATCAACCCCGGGAAAGAACAACAAGCACTGGACCAGGCACAGGAAGCTGCTACACAAAAGCCCAATCTGATCAGCCTCAGGGTAAAAAACAAGGCTATGTTCGGACGATCAGTATCCGAGGTAGTACAACTGGTAGGACGTTCCTTCGTGGTTTCCAGAATGATGAAAGGAGAACAGATGATTATACCCGCTTCGGATACCCGATTGGAAGAAAATGACAGGCTTCTTGTAGCCGTATCAGTACAGGATGCTTTGGCGGTTCAATCCTTTATAGGAGAAGAAATTACCATGGATTGGAAAAAAGCATCCGGACCTTTGGTTTCAAGGCAAATTCTGATTACAAAAAATGGAATCAACGGAAAACATCTGGGATTTTTGAAGATTCGCAATCATTATGGAGTCAATATCACCCGGATCAATCGTGCGGGAGTTGATTTGCTGGCCAATCCTGATCTGGTGCTTCAAATCGGAGATAAAGTAACCGTCGTAGGAGAAATAGATGCGATTTCCAGAGTCGAAACATTGCTCGGAAACTCTCTCAAAAGACTGAATGAACCTAATATAGTAACCATCTTCGCAGGAATTCTGTTGGGGATTTTACTGGGAAGTATTCCGTTCTACTTTCCCGGCATGCCTATGCCCGTCAAACTGGGCCTTGCCGGAGGCCCTCTCATTGTGGCTATTTTAATGGGCCGGTTTGGTCATCATTTTAAATTTGTCACATACACTACCCAAAGCGCCAACTGGATGCTTCGTGAAGTTGGCATTGCATTGTTTCTGGCCAGTGTCGGACTGGGTGCGGGCGGAAATTTTGTCAATACGGTCGTCTCGGGAGACGGATTGTTGTGGGTAGCATATGGATTTATGATTACAATAGTTCCCTTATTGATCATAGGATTTATTGCAAGATTCTTTTATAAAACAAATTACTACACCGTAATGGGATTATTGGCCGGAAGTACTACTGACCCGCCCGCCCTGGCCTATTCAAATGCTATTGCAGGAAATGATGCTCCGGCTGTAGCCTATTCTACTGTTTACCCGTTGACGATGTTTCTGAGAGTGCTCGCAGCTCAATTACTGATTCTGTTCTTTACCTGAAATGAATGATGATTCAATAGGATGATGAATCCATGAATATGATTCATTCATAAAAGGGGGAAAATGATCAAAACCGGACTTATGACAAAGCGTCAGACACCAATATTTTCATGGTCACGGCACAGTTTTTGAATCTTCACACAAAAATTGTTATACCTTCGTAACAAGAAATATTTTATTATGATGGATGCAAAATTTTCCCAAAGGACACGTGATGTTCTCTCCTATAGCAGAGAAGAGGCAATTCGTCTGGGAAATCCTCAGATTGGGGTTGAACATCTTTTTTTAGGTCTCCTCCGCAACGGAGAAGGGGAAGCCATTGACGCACTTAAAGCGTTAAATGTCAGCTTGTATGATGTAAGAAAAGCCATAGAAAATAAAATCAGGCCCGAAAATGCTGAAAACCTCGGCTCAGAGGCAAATCTGCCTTTGACCAAGGCAGCCGAAAAAGCGCTTAAACTGGTCTATCTGGAAGCCCGTTCTTTTAAAAGTTATACGATTGAAACAGGTCATCTTCTTCTGGCCATTCTGAAAGATGATACTTCTCTGATAAGTCAGATATTGTCTGAATTTAATGCAGATTATTTTTCTGTCCGGGAAATTCTCGAAAAAGCTGAAAAACCGGAAGAATCCATGGAAGAATTGGAATCGGGCAAGAGTCCCAGACTTTCTATTGAAGATGAAGAGGAAGGCGATGAAGAGGAACTCACCTCCCCTTCAGACAGCGACCGGCAAAAAGACATTTCCGCTACGACCAGATCAGCCACCGATACCCCGGTACTGGATAATTTTGGAACCGATCTGACCCAGGCGGCTGAGGAAGGAAGACTTGACCCTGTTGTAGGAAGAGAAATTGAAATTGAAAGATTGGCTCAAATTTTAAGCCGTCGCAAGAAAAATAATCCGATTCTTATAGGAGAGCCGGGAGTCGGAAAGTCTGCCGTTGTTGAAGGGCTGGCATTAAGAATTACGCAAAAAAAGGTGTCGAGAATACTCTATAACAAGAGGGTTGTCACGCTGGATCTGGCTTCTATTGTTGCAGGAACAAAATACAGAGGACAGTTTGAAGAGAGAATGAAGGCTGTTTTGGGAGAATTAACCAAACACAAAGACATCATTCTCTTTATAGACGAAATACATACCATTGTAGGTGCGGGTGGAGCAAGCGGATCCCTGGATGCCGCCAATATGCTTAAACCGGCTCTGGCAAGAGGGGAAATCCAGTGTATCGGGGCCACGACGCTGAACGAATACCGCCAGCATATAGAAAAAGACGGAGCCTTGGAGCGCCGCTTCCAGAAAGTGCTGATATCTCCTTCTTCTGTAGAAGAATCTATCCGGATTTTAAAGGTAATCAAGGAAAAATACGAAGAACATCATAATGTCACCTATACCCCGGATGCTATAGAAGCCTGCGTACGCCTTACCCAAAGATATATCAGCGACAGAAATCTGCCTGATAAGGCCATTGATGCCATGGATGAGGCAGGAGCCCGCGCTCATATCCGCAATATTGTGGTTCCTGAAAAAATAGAAAATCTGGAATCGAAGATTGATGAAATTAAGCAGGCAAAAATTGCTGCGGTTAAAAATCAAAAATTTGAAGAAGCTGCCAAATTACGCGATCAGGAGAAATCTTTGACTGAAAAACTGGAAAAAGAAAAATCTGTTTGGTCCAAGGAACTTTATAAAAACCGGGTTACGGTGAACGCTGACAAGGTGGCAGAAATCGTAGCCATGATGACAGGAGTCCCGGTTCAGCGTATTGCTCAGACAGAAGGGAGCCGATTGCTGAATATGAGCCAGGTCATTAAGGAAAGTATCATTGGGCAGGATGAAGCCATTGATAAAATTGTAAAAGCCATACAAAGAAATCGTGCCGGATTGAGAGATCCAAACAAACCGATCGGTACTTTTATTTTTCTTGGACCCACAGGGGTAGGAAAAACCCAACTTGCCAAAGTATTGGCTAAATATCTTTTTCAAAGTGCGGATAATTTTATACGGGTGGATATGAGCGAGTATATGGAAAAATTTTCTGTATCCCGTTTGGTAGGAGCTCCTCCCGGATATGTAGGCTATGAAGAAGGCGGCCAACTGACTGAAAAAGTGCGCCGTCATCCATACTCAGTCGTCTTGCTGGACGAAATTGAAAAAGCGCATCCGGATGTATTTCATTTACTGCTGCAGGTATTGGATGAAGGACAGTTAACCGATAGCCTGGGAAGAAGGGTAGATTTTAGAAACACCATTCTGATTATGACTTCCAATATTGGAAGCCGCCGTTTGAGCGATTTCGGGCAGGGAATCGGTTTTAGTACTAAGGCCCGTGATGCTCAAAAACAAAGCAACACCAAGAAGACGGTTCAGAATGAGTTAAAAAAATCGTTTGCCCCGGAATTTCTAAACAGAATTGATGATGTGGTTCTGTTTAACAATCTGGGCATAGAAGAAATTAAGAAAATCGTTTTACTTGAGATCAAAGCGCTCAAGGACAGAATACTGGATTCAGGTTGCCAGATCAGGATTTCTCATGCTGCCGCCAATTTTATTGCAGAAAAAGGATACGATGCCAGTTTTGGAGCAAGACCCTTGAAAAGAGCTATCCAAACTTATCTGGAAGATCCGATGGCAGAAGCTATTCTTGAAGGAAATCTGGTACCGGGAACTGTCATTCATGTGGGCTACCAGGTAAAAAAAGGAGAACTGAGCTTTAAAATCACCACAAAATAATTAACACGGTTTTTATCCCGTTACACCTTTTCAGTCGTCAGATCCTGATTAATCCAGAAGGGTCTGGCGACTGAAATTTTCTTCCAGAGAAATAAGCGTATCTGTTCTGGATATACCCGGGATAGATTGCAATTTGTCCACAAGAACACTTTTCAGGTGTTCATTGTCGCGGGCGTATATTTTAATAAATATGGAATACGAACCCGTGGTATAATGACATTCTGTAATCTCAGGAATTTTACTGAGTTGCGAGACCACCTCATTAAACATACTGGCTTTTTCGAGAAAAATACCCATAAAAGCACAAGTATGGTATCCTATTTTTTTAGGATCTACCATATACTCCGCTCCCTTAAGTACCCCCATCTTGGTAAGCCTCTGCACCCGCTGATGAATGGCAGCACCTGAAACCCCACATTCACGCGCTACTTCCAGAAAAGGAATTCTGGCATTCTTTTGCAACATGGAGATAATTTTTTTGTCTAATCGATCAATCTGTGCAATACTCATGAATTTAATTTTTTATATACCATAATAATCTCTATTTCGTTCTTCTAAACACCTATACATTATTTAAAAAAGACGCATTTTATTATAGTTTAGAAGCAAAACTAAGTAAATACGTTTTAAATTAAAATAAAAAGATTGGTAAAATCATAGTTTTTCTTACTTTTGTCTACTTAAATTTTCTTAAACATAGCCTAAAGATAGAATATTTATGTCAAAACTGATCCTCCCTAAAAATTATAAACCTTTGTTGAGTCTGGAACAAACAGAAAAAGCCATCAAGGTAATTAAAGATTTTTTTCAGCTCGGTTTATCCTCTGAACTTAGGTTAAAGCGCGTTACAGCTCCTTTATTCGTATTGCAGGGAACCGGCATAAATGATGATCTTTCCGGAACAGAAAGAGCAGTTGTCTTTCCCATTAGAGACATGAATGACGCCCGTGCAGAGGTAGTGCATTCATTAGCTAAATGGAAAAGAGTGGTTCTCTCTGAATACCAGGTGGCTCCGGGATACGGGATTTATACGGATATGAACGCGATCCGTTCAGATGAAGAATTGGACAATATACACTCCCTGTATGTAGATCAGTGGGATTGGGAAAGGACAATCACCCGTGAGGATCGCAATCTGGATTTTCTGAAATACATTGTCAAAAAAATTCATTGTGTTTTAAAGTGTACCGAATATCAGGTGTTTGAAAATTTTGGCATCACACCCATTCTTCCCGAACAAATTACATTTTTACATACTGAAGAAGTATTAAAAATGTATCCTGATCTCTCTCCTAAAGAACGGGAAAATGAAATCTGCCGCCAGTACGGGATTGTGTGTCTGATCGGAATCGGTGGAGAACTTGCCGATGGGCAGCCTCATGATTTAAGAGCTCCTGACTATGATGACTGGACAAGCGAAACCATTCAGGGATATAAAGGGCTCAATTGTGACATCTTGCTATGGAATCCGGTGCTGGAATCGGCTTTTGAAATTTCATC
>JAQVSH010000062.1 GCA_028700615.1 Bacteroidales bacterium | reverse complement strand
GGAATTCCGGGAGGATCTTTATCCGAAATGACACTGTGTGAATCTTCTAAATATGGAGATATGCTTTCTTTACCCTATGACTTGAAGGGATATTTTGACTATGAACAGGGAATGGCCTGTGCAAAATCTCTCAATAAACCGGTATTACTTGATTTTAAAGGACATGCCTGCTCCAATTGCAAAATTATGGAGGCAGAAGTCTGGAGTCATCCTGAAATTCTTGATCTATTACGTAAGCAATTTGTAATCATAGCCCTATATACTGATGACAGAACATTACTTCCTGAAAATCAGTGGATTGTTTCAAAATTAGATGGCAGAGTAAAAAAAACCATGGGACAGGTCAATGCGGATTTTGAGATGTCTCAATTTAAGTCCAATACCATGCCGCTGTACGTAATTCTTGACAGTGGGGGGAAAATGCTGACAGAACCTGTGGGTTATCAGCCTGACCCTGAAAAATTTCTTGATTTTCTTAAAAAAGGATTGAAATCGGAATGATTTTTGTGAACCAATGGAAACCTTCTTTGTTCTTATTGGTATCCCATGAGATAACTATTTATATAATTAAAATAAAATATGAGTAAGATTACTATTATCGGAGCCGGCAATGTAGGAGCTACATGTGCCGATGTAATTATTCGCAGAGAATTGGCCAGCGAAGTTGTAATGATTGATATTAAGCCCGGATTTGCCGAGGGGAAGGCCCTTGACATTACCCAGACTGCTGCCCTGCATGAATTTGACACCCGCGTAATCGGTGTAACCAACGATTATTCTCAGTCTGCAGGATCAGATGTAGTCGTCATTACTTCAGGAATCCCCCGTAAACCGGGTATGACCCGCGAAGAATTGATCGGTACCAACGCCGGAATTGTCAAAGATCTGATTGGGAAAATATTAAGCTATTCACCCAATGCCGTTTTGATTGTGGTAAGCAATCCTATGGATACCATGACTTATCTGTCTGTAAAAGCTTCCGGAATTTCTAAAAACCGGATTATCGGAATGGGCGGCATGCTGGACAGTTCCCGTTTCAAATGCTATCTGAGCAAGGCGCTGAATGCTCCTGCTTCTGACATTGAAGCCATGGTCATCGGAGGCCACGGAGATACCACCATGATTCCTTTGACAAGATATGCCACCTATAAAGGAATTCCTGTTTCCACTCTGCTGGACGCAGAAACACTGAATAAGGTTGCTGCCGATACGATGGTCGGAGGAGCCACCCTGACAAAATTACTGGGAACTTCAGCATGGTATGCTCCCGGAGCAGCCGCTGCAACCCTTGTTGAAGCAGTCATCCGCGATCAGAAAAAATTAATGCCCTGCAGTGTTTATCTGGAAGGAGAATTCGGACAAAAAGATATTTGCATCGGAGTTCTCGTCATCGTAGGCAAGAACGGTTGGGAAAAAGTAGCGGAAATAGAACTCAACGAGGGAGAAAAAGAAGCCTTCAGTAAAAGTGCTGAAGCCGTTCGGACAACCAATAACGTATTATACGA
This sequence comes from Bacteroidales bacterium, assembly GCA_028700615.1. Classification (GTDB taxonomy): domain Bacteria; phylum Bacteroidota; class Bacteroidia; order Bacteroidales; family UBA4181; genus JAQVSH01. The sequence continues at coordinate 7,604 of JAQVSH010000062.1, read as the reverse complement.
AATCAAAGCGCTTTAATCAGAACACATCATACCTTCAGGAAAAGGTGTCCCAAAAACCGGGACACCTTTTCTTTTTTTATATTTGCCAGCAATGAAGCTATTAATCCATGACCAACACACTGATCATAGGTTCCCGCGGCGAAGGCCTGGCTTGTGATTTTTTGATTTCAAGGGGGTTTTTGATTCTTGAACGCAACTGGAGGCATAAAAAACAGGAAGTGGACCTAATTGCTACAGACGGTCAATACCTGAGAATTGTGGAGGTAAAAAGCCGTTCACTGACCGGTAGAATTGAACCCTTTGAAGCGGTCAACAAAAACAAACAGAATTTATTGATTAAAGCCGCTCATGCCTATGTAACACAAAAAAAAATAGATCTGGAGGTACGCTTTGATATAGTTTCTATTGTTTTCTCAAATGATAATCAGCAAATTGATTATTTTCCAGATGCTTTTTATCCTGTTTTAAGACATTAAATACCAGATTATAAATAGCTTTCCAGCAACATGGAGCTGCATACTACCACTGAAAAACAAATTACTAGAGTATGAAAAAGATTTTTCATTATTTTTTGCAGGGAGTGGTTTTCTTCACGCCCATCGCTTTGACCCTTTACCTGGTCATTGCCACTTTTATTTATATAGATCAATGGTTCAAAGAATATCTGATGAAGATTATCGGAATCGATATTCCGGGACTGGGTATTATTGTCCTTTTCCTGCTGATCACTCTGTTAGGCTTCTTCGGACAAAGCATCATCGGCAAGCCGTTTCGTCTTCTTATTGAACGCCTGCTCACCAAAACTCCGGGGCTGAATATGATTTATTCTTCCATCAAAGAGGTCTCAGATGCCCTCATGGGAAGAGATAAAAAATTCACCCGTCCGGTCATGGTAAAGGTGAATCTGATCAGTGACCTGGAAAAAATGGGATTTCTGGTACATGACGATCTTCCCGAGCTGGGCCTTAAAGACAAAGTAGCGGTATATTTCCCGCATGCCTACAATATTTCCGGTGAATTATTCTTTGTCCCGAGAGATCAGGTAAGACCGCTGAATATTTCTCCGACAGAAGCCATGAAATTTATGGCCACCGGAGGGGTTATCCGAAACTTTACTCAATCGTAAGCGATTCGTCCAAATCCAGAAACAACACTTCTATACCGGCTCTTTTTAATAAATTGAGCCCGTCTTCACTCCGGTAATGATCGCAATAGACAACCCTGAGAATCCCTGACTGGATGATCAATTTGGCGCATTCCACACAGGGAGCAGAGGTGACATACAAAGTTGCTCCTTCACTGCTGTTTCCCGATTTCGCCACCTTGGTAATAGCATTAGCCTCTGCATGAAGCACATATGGCTTTGTGACATTATTTTCATCTTCGCAGTTATTCTCAAAACCCGAGGGAGTTCCGTTGTATCCGTCGGAAATAATCATTCGCCCGCTTACCAGCAAAGCGCCTACTTTTCTGCGTTTGCAATAGGAGTTTTCCGCCCAGATCCGGGCCATCCGGAGATATCGCCTGTCAAACTGAAGTTGTTTTTCTGTCATAGAAAATATTTGCTCTAAAATACTAATAACTTGCATATTGAGCAAAGATATTAACTTTTAACCGGCTGCCATTAACTTTTATTAGGTTTGTTTTTACCTTTGCACGGTTTTAACTGACACGCAATTCATTCTAATGGAAGAGAATTTAGTTATTGTAGAGTCCCCGGCAAAAGCCAAGACAATCGAAAAATTTCTGGGCAAACAATTTAAGGTTCAGTCAAGTTTTGGACACATCCGGGATCTCGATAAAAAAACAGGAGTACTGATCGATCAATCTTATGCTCCGCAATATATTATCCCAGAGGACAAAAAGAAAATAGTAGCCGAATTAAAAAAGGCTGCAAAAGAGGCTAAGGTAATTTGGCTGGCATCTGATGAAGACCGTGAAGGGGAAGCGATTGCCTGGCATCTGGCAGAAGTGCTCAAACTGGATCCGGAAAATACCCGCCGTATCGTTTTTAATGAGATTACCAAAGAAGCGATTCTCAAGGCAATAGAAAATCCCCGGAATATTGATAAAAGCCTGGTGAATGCCCAACAGGCGCGCAGAATTCTGGACCGTCTTGTCGGATTCGAAATTTCCCCTATCCTTTGGAAAAAAGTAAAGCCCTCCCTGTCGGCAGGCCGTGTTCAGTCTGTATCCGTCAGATTGATTGTAGAAAGGGAACGGGAGATTGCTTCTTTTGAATCGTCTTCCGCCTATCGGATTCAGGCTTCCTTTCAGGTTCCTGGTCAGGAAAGTCTTGCTTTTTTAAATGCAGAACTTGAAAAAAGGCCAAAGAATCCCGAGCAGGCAAAAAGCTGGCTGGAGAAATGCATCCCTGCGATATACACAGTGGCTTCTCTGGAGACCAAACCCTCCAAAAGAACTCCGCCCCCTCCTTTTACCACCTCTACGCTTCAACAGGAAGCTTCCCGGAAATTAGGATTTTCTGTGTCTCAAACCATGTCTGTTGCACAGAAACTGTATGAAAACGGGAAAATTTCCTATATGCGTACCGACTCCGTAAATCTCTCCGAGATGGCGATTGCGGTCTGTAAAAAAACGATTGAACAGGAATTTGGGAATGGTTATTCCCAGCCAAGGAGATATAAAACCAAAACCAAAGGAGCCCAGGAGGCACATGAGGCCATTCGTCCGGTATACCCGGATCAGTCTGAGATAAATGGGACTCCTGCAGAGAAAAAACTCTATGATCTGATACGGAAACGGACACTCGCCTCTCAGATGAGTGACGCCAGCCTGGAGAAAACCACGGTGACAATTCATATTTCGACGGTTCCTGATCTGTTGATTGCCGTTGGGGAGGTGATTAAATTTGACGGATTCCTGAAACTTTATAACGAATCCTCTGACGAAGAAAAAGACGAGGCTCAAACTTCATTACTTCCTCCGTTAACCATCGGACAAGTACTCACCCTGACACAAATGGTGGCTACGGAACGTTTTACCCAGCATCCTCCCAGATACACCGAAGCCAGTCTGGTAAAAAAACTTGAAGAGCTTGGGATCGGGAGACCTTCCACCTACGCTCCTACCATTTCCACCATTCAGCAAAGAGGCTATGTAACCAAAGAGAACCGGGAAGGAGTGAAACGAAATTACCGGATCTTAACCCTTAAAAAAGGACATATTACGGAAACAGTAAAACAGGAAATTAACGGAGCTGAGAAAAACAAGCTGTTTCCCGAAGATATAGGAATGGTCGTTACTGATTTTCTCATAACGCATTTCCCTGATATTATGAATTATAACTTTACTGCAACGGTAGAAAAGTCGTTTGATGAAATTGCGGAAGGCAATCTGAACTGGGTTAAAATGATTGATGATTTTTATAAACCCTTTCATAACAACGTTATTCATACCGAACAAAACTCAGAAAAAGCCTCAGGAGAAAGGGTACTGGGTACGGATCCCGTCTCCGGGAAACCGGTCATTGCCAGAATAGGACGATTCGGGGCCATGGTTCAGATCGGAGAATCTTCAGACGGGGAAAAACCCAGATTTGCCTCTCTGTTAAAGAGCCAGCGGGTGGAATCTATCTCTTTGGAAGAGGCATTGAAATTATTCAGCTTTCCCAGAAAACTGGGTGCCTTTGAAGAAAAAGAAGTCACCGTCAGTATCGGAAGATTTGGACCCTATATACAACATAACGGGAAATACGCCTCCATTGATACCAAAACGGATAACCCTGCCGAGATTCAGCTTGAGCGGGCTATTGAAATCATAGAAAACAAAAGATTGTCCGACTTACAAAAGATCATCAAAACCTTCGATAACGATCCAAAACTGCAGGTTTTGAACGGAAGATTCGGACCTTATCTGGTATACAACAAAGAAAACTATAAAATCCCCAAAGAAAAAGAAGCAGCTACCTTGAGTTATGATGAGTGTATGAAGATTATTTCCGAAGGGACACCAACCAGTAGTAAATCAAAAAAAACAAAAACCGCTTCAAAAACATTAAAGGCAACAAAAAAAGTCACTTCCGCTAAAAAAAAGAAGAATGATTGATCAGCCTTTGTATCTATCTCCCGTGAATCTTCCGGAAAGTATTCCAGATTCTCTGGGCAGACAAATTATCCCCTGGAGACAAGAGGAGGGCATCCCCTCCGGAAAAAAGACCGGAGTGATTATTGTGGGTGTTCCCGAAGACCGTTTTTTTGAAAAAGGGGGACTTGCACTGTCTCCTACCGCTATCCGGTGGCAATTGTATCACCTTGCCGAAATGGAGGAATCTACTCCTTTTCTGGATGCCGGAGACATTACCCCCGGAGCGGATTTGTCGGAGACCTATAATCGTCTTGCCGAAGTGATCCGGGTTTTTACCCGGGCGGGATGGACCATCCTGATATTGGGAGGGGGATCCGATCTGATGGCCGGACAATATCTTGCACTGGAAGAAAAACAATCCCGGGGACAAATGGTTTTTGTAAACAGCCGGCTGGAACTTTTATCCTCAGGTTCAGGCGAACAGGCAGATTGGAATCACTTCCTCTACGGAGAAAATTCAGGATTATTGCATTACACCCACATCGGACATCAATCTCATTACACCTCTTACAAAAAAATTAATATATTGAAGGACAAGCACTTTGATTTGATTCGTCTGAGTGAATCCAGAACAAAACTTGAAGAAACCGAACCCTTTTTCAGGGATGCGGACTCCGGAGGCATCAGCATGAACGCACTTCGGTTTGCCGATGCTCCCGGAGCGGTTTTCCCTTCTCCCAATGGATTTACCGGGGAAGAAATCTGCCAGTTGAGTTTTTATGCCGGATTAAGTAACCACCTGAGATCTTTCGGTATATACGATCTCAACGAGAGTGATACCAAGGGAATCACCACTGAACAGGCCGCTCAGATTGCATGGTATTTTCTTGAAGGTGCTGCGGCCAGAATACTTGAAAACCCCTTGAAAAATACGCGGAACATCAAGAAATACATTGTTCCCATGGACGGGAAATTTGATGAGATGATTTTCTACAAAAGTCTTTTGACTGAACGCTGGTGGATGGAAATACCCCACACCCGATCCTCTTCCTCAAACGGGAAAACACTGATTGCCTGCAGCGTTTCCGATTATGAAAAGGCCTGCAAAAGAGAAGTTCCCGACCGTTGGTGGAAATGGGCCCAGGTAATACCCTGATCTTAATGTATAAACAATAAAAATAGCCGTCCCTGCTGAGACGGCTATTTTTATTAGTAGCGGGGGCAGGATTCGAACCCACGACCTTCAGGTTATGAGCCTGACGAGCTACCACTGCTCTACCCCGCAATATATCTTCTGGAAAGAATCTTGCTTCTGAATTTGTGTCTGCAAAGGTAGTGATATTTTTGTCAAATGCAAAAAATACTTAAATTCCTCTCCCTTTTGATGAATCTAAAGGGGAACTTAAGACAAAGATTTCCTTCTGATCTTGCAATTTTCTATCTTTGACCTTTCAATTATCTATACGATACTGATGCCAAAAAAGAAAAAACTCTTTCACAAACTCAGCCATAAATACCGGTTGGTTTTCTTCAATGATCAAACCTATGAAGAAGTTTGGCATCTCCGGCTTTCAGTCCTGAACCTGATGTCACTGATCGGAACATTGAGCCTGATCGGGGCAGGGTTAGTCATTCTTCTGGTCATATTTACCCCTCTGCGTGAATTTTTCCCCTTCAGGGGAGATGATAAATTCCGGAGGGAAGCTTATGATAACCTCTTAAGACTGGATTCTCTGGAACAGAAAATCAAGCAGCAGGACCTGTATGTTCAGAACGTAATTGCCGTTCTCACCGGTGATCAGATTGAAGATTCCACAGGTCTTCCCAGACAGAATCCGGGTATTGATTATAAGAACATCGCCTTCCGGAAATCTCCTCAGGATACTCTTTTGAGAAGACAGATTGAAGAAGAGGAACGTTTCAATTTCACAACCAATGAAGTAACAGGAGAATCGGGACTCTCGGGCATACACTTCTTTACTCCGGCCAAAGGGTTGGTCACTGCTCCATTTGATACACAGAAAGATCATTATGGAATTGATATTGTCGGAGCTCCCAATGAAATCGTAAAATCGGTTTTGGACGGGACTGTTCTGATCTCAGCCTGGACCTTTGATACAGGACAGGTCATTGAGATCCAGCATGAAAACAATCTTGTTTCCATATATAAACACAACGCCAGATTGCTAAAAAAATCCGGAGACCTGGTAAGGGCCGGTGAAGCCATTGCTATTATGGGTAATTCCGGAGAATACACGTCAGGACCCCATCTCCATTTTGAAATTTGGCACCAAGGGAAAGCACTCAATCCGGAAGATTACATTTCTTTTTAAGCGATTTTTTGAATGAAGCATATTGCCATTCTGGGAGCAACAGGATCTATCGGTCGACAGACTCTCGAAGTGATTGATGCGCATCCCGATCTTTTCACAGTCGAAGTGCTGACGGCCTGCCATCAGGCCGGGACATTGGTTTCCCTGGCTAAAAAATACAAACCCAATGCAGTGGTGATTGCCGATAAAGCATTGTATTCTTTGGTCAAAGAAGGTCTTTCTGCCGAACCTGTCAAGGTATACGCCGGATCCGAAGCCCTGGAACAAATTGTTGCTATGGAGAGCATCGATCTGGTAGTCTCTTCATTGGTGGGATTTGCCGGCCTCCGCCCTACTTTGAAAGCCATCCGTGCCGGAAAGCCGGTAGCCCTGGCAAACAAGGAAACCCTGGTAACGGCCGGGGAACTGGTATCCCGGGAAGCGGCGATGAACAAAGTCCCCCTTTTACCGGTTGACTCCGAACATTCTGCCATCTTTCAATGCCTGCAGGGAGAATTTCATAATGAAATTGAAAAACTTATTTTAACCGCTTCAGGAGGGCCTTTTCGCGGGAAAAGCGCCGAAGAGCTCAAATCGGTTTCCTGTCAGGACGCCCTGAACCATCCCAACTGGAAAATGGGTTCAAAAGTCACCATTGACTCTGCCACCCTGATGAATAAAGGCCTTGAGGTCATTGAGGCCAGATGGTTATTTCAGGTAACTCCCGATAAAATAGATATCATCGTTCATCCCCAATCTATCATCCATTCTATGGTCCGTTTTACCGATGGATCTATCAAAGCACAGATGGGCCTGCCTGACATGAAATTACCAATCCAATACGCTCTTTCCTACCCGGTAAGAATCCCGTCTGATTTTCCGCGTTTTGATTTCACCAGGCATCCCAACCTCACCTTTGAGCTTCCCGATCTGAAGACTTTTCGTTGTCTTGATCTGGCGCTGAGAGCCCTTTCCGAAGGAGGAAATAAACCCTGTGTACTCAATGCAGCCAATGAGGTCTCGGTTGCGGCATTTCTGTCCGGACAAATCGGGTTTCATCAGATCCCCGGGCTGATTGAGAATACACTGGACAGCATAAACATCAAAACCCCTTCATCGCTGGAAGATTATGAGCAAACTCATTTGGAAACCCTGCTGTATACGAAAAATTTGCTCAAAAAATATTAGCTTCGCCTCTTAACTTAAATGAATCTATATACCTGTAATGGAAATTCTGATAAAAAT
>JAQVSH010000061.1 GCA_028700615.1 Bacteroidales bacterium | reverse complement strand
CAGGCCAAGGACATCGTTGCACAGAAAGTTTCTGCCGTAAATATGCCTTACGTTACAGAACGCTGGCCCGGTGGAATGCTGACCAACTTTCCAACTATCCGTAAAGCAGTCAAAAAAATGGGATCCATTGATAAAATGAATACGGATGGAACTTTTGACGCGCTCTCTAAGAGAGAAAAACTCCAGATTACCCGTCAACGTGAAAAACTTGAAAAGAATCTGGGGAGTATTGCTGATCTTTCCCGTCTTCCTGCAGCCCTCTTTGTGGTTGATATTTGCAAAGAACACATTGCTGTCAGTGAAGCCCGCCGTTTAAATATTCCGGTTTTCGGTATGGTAGATACCAACTCAGATCCTGATCTGGTTGATTTTCCGATTCCTGCCAATGACGATGCCTCCAATTCTGTAGGCGTCATTGTAGATGTAGTAACCGATGCCATCCGTGAAGGACTCGGAGAACGCAAACTCGAACGGGAGAAAGAAGAAGCCAAAGACGCAGCCGTTAAAACCGAAAAGGCTAAAGTAAAAAAGGCAGTTATTCGTAAAAACGACAACCCTGACGAAGAAATCGTTGCGGTGAAGGAAAAGATCAAAAGATCGGCTCCCAAAATTAAAGACGAAGAATAATCAACAAAATTTAAAAAATATACCATGGCTATCAGCGCAACAGAAGTAGCAAAACTGAGAAAAATGACGGGAGCAGGCATGATGGACTGCAAGAAAGCTCTCGAAGAAGCCAACGGTGATTACGAAAAAGCCGTTGATGTCATCCGTAAAAAAGGTCAATTGATCGCCAACAAGCGTGCTGATCGCAGTGCTGATGAAGGATGTGCTTTGGCCGGTGTAAATGCTGACGGAACAACAGGAGCCGTTGTAGTGTTAAACTGCGAGACTGACTTTGTTTCAAAAAATGAAGACTTCATCAAATTCACCGGAGAAATTCTTCAGGCAGCGATTGATCAGAAGCCTGCAGATATAGAAGCCCTTAAGAAAATTACTTTAAACGGGGTATCTATTGCTGATGGCATCAACCAAAGACTTGCCACCATCGGGGAAAAAATTGAACTTTCGTTTTTTGGAATGCTTAATGCAGCCCAGGTAGTTCCTTACATTCATCCCGGGAACAAATTGGTAGCCTTAGTCGGTTTCAATAAAAAACTTGCTGACCTGCAGGTAGGTAAAGATGTTGCTATGCAGGTTGCGGCTATGAATCCTGTGGCTGTCGACAAAGCCAATGTTCCTGCCAAAGTAATTGAAAAAGAAAAAGAAATTGCGCTGGATCAAACTAAAAATGATCCTAAGAACGCAGGTAAACCCGAAAACATTCTGGAGAGAATTACTGAAGGTAAACTGGAAAAATTCTTTAAAGAAAACACTTTGCTCAACCAGGAATTTATTAAGGACAACAAACACACCGTTGCCGAATACATTAATTCAGTAGATAAAGGATTGGCTCCCACGGAATTTATCCGTCAGCAACTCGGAGCATAATAAAATATAAGCTACGATAAAAAAAACCGCGTTAACGCGGTTTTTTTTGTTTTTATAAACCCTATCAATCCATATCTTTGTAAAAAACAGACCATGGCTGCATACAAAAGAATACTGCTTAAACTAAGCGGAGAGGCTCTGATGGCCTCAAAATCCTACGGGATAGACAGTGATCGTTTAATGACCTATGCCAGACAGATTAAAGCAGCTTCAGCGCTGGATGTCAAAATAGGAATTGTTATCGGGGGAGGAAATATCTTTCGCGGACTACAGGGAACAAATCATGGATTTGACCGGATCAAAGGCGACTATATGGGTATGCTTGCGACGGTTATTAACGGACTGGCCCTAAGCTCTGCTCTTGAGAGCCTGGGGGTTCCCAATCGGGTACTGACTGCCATCCGGATGGAACCGGTCGGAGAGTTTTATAATAAACGGACCGTAGAAGAAGCCTTCCGAAACCATGAGATTGTTATATTCTCCGCAGGCACGGGAAATCCTTTTTTTACAACGGATACCGCTTCGGCTTTAAGAGCTATTGAAATGGATGCCGATATTCTTCTCAAGGGAACCCGGGTGGATGGAATCTATGACAAAGACCCTGAGAAATATAGCGATGCCATTCGTTTTTCTGAGATTACCATGGAAGAAACATATGCCCGGGGGTTGCAGATTATGGATTTGACAGCCATTACCCTGTGCAGGGAAAACAAATTGCCAATCATTGTTTTTGATATGAACCTCGAGGGAAATTTGCTTCGGTTGCTTAAAGGAGAATCTGCAGGAACCCTTGTCAGACCCTGATATTTGTCATTTTATGCCAGAAGAGAAAAACTTTTTTCTATATTTACACTAACACTGAAAACTGATGGACCTATGAAGGATGAAGTAGACTTTTACTATGAAGAAGCCCATGAAAAAATGGAAAAAGCCGCTACACACCTAAGCAGCGAACTGCTGAAATTGCGTGCAGGGAAGGCTTCTCCGCAAATGCTGGAAGGAATTACGGTAGAGTTCTACGGAGTGAACACGCCTCTCTCTCAGGCTGCTAACATCAATACTCCGGACGCCCGCACAATTACCATACAACCGTGGGATAAAAAGCTGATCGATGTCATAGAAAAAGCTATTTTTGCCGCCAATATCGGTTTAACCCCCATGAATAACGGAGAAATGATCCGGCTTAGCATCCCGCCTCTGACAGAAGAAAGAAGGAAAGGATTGGTCAAACAAAGCAAATCAGAAACCGAAATAGCCAAGATTAGCATCAGAAATGCCAGAAGAGAAGCCATTGAATCCTATAAGAAACTGTCTAAGAGCGGATTAGAAGAAGATATGGCAAAAGATGCCGAAGCCAGAGTCGAAAAACTCACCGATCAATATTACAAAAAAGTAGAAGAAATTCTTGCCAAAAAAGAAGCGGAAATCATGACCATCTGATTTTCTGTTCTGACGGCATCTCCATCCATTAAATCAACGCCATGTTACTTCAAATCATATGGGATCCAAGTCCGGAGATATTCAGGATAGGAGCCATCGCTGTACGTTGGTACGGACTTTTCTTCGCCTTGTCTTTTGTATTGGGATATTATCTTTTTCTGAAATTCTTTAAAAAAGAACAGGTTCCCGTTGAAGAACTAGACTTACTGACGATGTACATGGTTGTTGGAACCATTGTTGGTGCCAGACTGGGACATTGTTTTTTTTACGAACCTCAGTACTTCCTCTCCCACCCTGTTGAGATTTTGTATATCTGGCAAGGAGGATTAGCAAGCCACGGTGCCGCCATTGGTATTCTTCTGGCGCTCTGGTATTTCTCAAAAAAGGTACAAAGACCATTTCTTTGGGTGGTTGACCGGATTGTCATTGTCGTCGCACTGGCCGGAGCCTGTATCAGACTTGGAAATCTGATGAACTCGGAAATATACGGGAATCCCACCAGCCTCCCCTGGGGCATGATTTTTAGCCTGCGGGGAGAGACGCTTCCCAAACACCCCACCCAGATTTATGAAGCATTGTGGTGTCTGGTTATTTTTACACTACTCTACCTGATATATCAGCGTAAAGGCGGAAAAACCGTAAATGGAAGACTGTTTTCGCTCTTTTTAATTCTGCTGTTTACTTTCCGTTTTTTTGTGGAATTCATCAAGGAACCACAGGAAGCCTTTGAGGCCACCATGGCCCTTAATATGGGACAAATCCTCAGCATTCCCTTTGTGCTCGCCGGAATCTTTTTACTTACCTATGTAGCTTACCATCCTGTCATCGCTTCAGAAATCCCGGGACGTGCTACAAAAAAGCCAGGAAATACAGGCCGAAAAGCCCGATCACTTTAACACCCTCCTGTCTGTCAGGGAATCAAGGCACGGATCACTACCGGAAAATGATCTGAGGGATATCTTTTATCCTTCGAATCGGTAAGAACCCCGTATTTCAACACCTGAACATTTCCCTTAATAAATATATAATCAATTCTGCTGTCGGGAATAACATTCCAATTAAAACCATTGAACGTCGCTTCCGGACCATAAGGAGTTATCTCTGAAATTTCCCGCGAATCCTTCAATTGACCTCTGAGAATTTGTACCGGCTCGTCTTCGGGACGGGAATTAAAATCCCCCATACAAAACACAGGAGCATCTCCTGCAATCTTCCTGATATTCTCCAGGAGTAGTTTTGCTGACTCCCTTCTTGCGACTACCGCCTGATGATCAAAATGGGAACAAAAACAATAAAACGTCTTTCCTGAAAAAAGATCTTTCAGCTTTGCCCAGCTACAGATACGTCTGTACTGCGCCTCCCATCCATAGGAAGGTTCAGAAGGGGTTTGAGAGAACCAGAAATTCCCCGAATCCAATAATTGAAAACGGGATTTTCGGTAAAAAATAGCTGAATGCTCTCCCGCGCGAACCCCATCATCTCTGCCCACTCCCACATAGTCATAATCCTTTAATTCCAGCAAATTCTGAATCATCTCATAAAATCCCTCCTGAGTTCCAAATAAATCCAACTCATGAAATCGGATTAGTTCCTTTACAAATTCTTTTCTGAAGGGCCATGCATTTAAACTGTCACTTGCCAGATTAAGCCTAAGATTATAGGTAGCAACATTTATGGTAACCTGGGCCTTTACAGCCGATTCTGTAAGGTAAAAGAGACAAAAGAATAACAAAAGAGATCTTAATGTTTTCATTCCGAGCTTCTCATTTTTAACAAATATACCGATTTATCCCATAAGACCGAATTTTCTGGAGACAATGTAAACATTTCATTATCATATAAATATAACTATTTCTAAAAAAAATACATTAAAAATATTATTTTAACACTACTATGTATTGCATGGTATCTTTATTTATATATATCTTTGTCGCGTCCAATACAAATCTAAACATAATAGTAAAATAATTTAAGTGATGCGCATCCAAAACAACCCATTTCAACGTCTAATGCATATAAAAACTAACAACTAAAATTTTAAACCCGTATGAATTATCGTAAACTATTCAATACCAAACTACTTGCTTTATTCCTGTGCAGTTTAATGATCTTTACACAAACGGCCATAGCTGCCGGAGAGCCTACCGCCACAGGAATCCGGGGCGTCATCCTGGATGCAGAAACCCGGCTTCCGGTCGAATTTGCCAATGCCATTTTGCGCAAATCAAAAGATTCCACTCTTGTTAAAGGAACCGCCAGCAATGTCCGGGGAGAATTTCAATTTTTAGGAATTGATCGCGGAGATTATCTTGTGGAGGTTTCTTTCATAGGATATAAGAAACAATATGTTTCAGGAATAAAGGTTACGTCCAATAAGACAACAAATGTTGGCACTCTCAACCTGTTGCCGGATGTAAATGAACTTAATGAAGTCGTAGTAACTTTTCAAAGAAAATTTGTCGAACAGACGGCGGACAAAACCATCATTAATATTGAGGCCAGCCCCACTTCTGCGGGAGAAAACCTGCTGGAAACACTGAAAAAAATTCCGGGAGTGGTTATTGATAAAGACGACAACATCAGCCTGAAGGGAAAACAAGGCGTAACCGTAATGATTGACGGAAGACAGACCTATATGAGCGGGATACAGCTGGCCAATATGCTTAAAAATATGCAGAGTACCTCTGTAGAAAAAATAGAAATTATAGAAAATCCCTCTTCTCGTTTTGATGCCGAAGGTACCTCAGGAATCATCGATATCCGCACAAAAAAAATCCGGATAGGAGGATTTAACGGAACCATCAACGGAGGTTTGAATTACAAAAGCATTCTATCAGGAAATGGAGGACTTTCCCTGAACTACCGCAGAGATCGCTGGAATTTATTTGGAAACATCAGCGGACAGAATGATGAAAGCAAGGAAAATACTCAGATAAACCGTAACTTTTACAATCAGACAGGAGCCTATACCGGGAGCATGAGTCAGGACGTCACATTTACAGGTCCATCCAAAGGAACCAACTTTCAGGCCGGGGCTGACTACAATATCTCCGACCAACACATCATCGGGATCATGTTCAAAGGTAATATCTATGACGCATCCGATGCTATGTTGGGAAACACCCTGATTACTAATGCGGCTTCCAAACCAGACTCGGGATTACTGGTCAATAGTCAGACAGAAGGACTGTATCGCCGTTGGACTCAAAACCTGAACTACAAATGGGCCATTGACAGCACCGGCAGAGAACTCACCTTTGATGCCGATTATGCCACGATAAACAATAGCGAAAATACGCTGATGTATTCTAAATCTTTTGACAGCCAACAAGTCCCTACCGGAAGAATCATTGGATGGGATACCAAACAGCCCACAAAGATTAACATTGTCTCGTTTAAACTGGATTATGTTCATCCCTTCAGCCCAAAAACCAAACTGGAATCCGGATTAAAATTCAGTAATGTAAAAACAGATAACAGGATCGTTTTCAATAATTTAGAAAACAATATCTGGAATTTGGATCCTTTAAGAAGCGATCACTTTATCTATAAAGAGACCATCAGCGCTGCCTATGCCTCGCTAAACCATCAATTCAAAACAACCTCGGTTCAATTAGGGCTTCGTGCTGAACATACATACTGGGAAGGAGACTCACAGTCCTTACATGAAGTCAGGGACAGCAGTTATCTCAACCTTTTCCCTTCTCTTTTTGTAATGCAACCTTTGAATGAGAACCATTCTATAAGATTTTCATACAGTTACCGTATTGGAAGACCAAGATACGAACAACTTAATCCTTTTGCATTCTATGTAGACCCTTACACCTATAATAAAGGGAATCCATTTCTGCAACCCCAGTTTACTCATTCCATGCAACTGAGCCATTCATGGAAACAAATCATTACTACTACCGCCAGTCTGGGATTTACAAAAGACGCTATTTCCCAAATACTATACCAGGACGAAACCACCATGGCAGGAATGGTCAGTCACGCTAATCTGAGTGATGCCTATAATGCCGATATTACCATCAATGTCCAGCTGCCTATATTCAAATGGTGGATGTTCATGACAAACCTCAGCGGGACATATGGCGACTGGACAACCCAATATATGGGAGAAACCATCACAAACAACAGATTGTCGGGAAATATCTGGGCACAGAATACATTTACCCTGCCTAAAAATTACACCCTGGAATTATCCGGATGGTATCAAACCAGAGGTTCAGAAGGGATGATCAATTTTCGCAGTGCAGGATCTATAGATCTGGGAATCCAGAAAAAAATCCTCAAGCAAAACGGAACCCTCAGGTTGTCTGTATCCGATATTCTAAAAACCTCTCAGCCCAAAGATGTTACCGTACGTTATTCCAATGTAGACCTTCTTCAAAAAACATCCCGCGAAACCAGAAAATTCAGTTTGACTTTTACTTACCGTTTTGGAAAAACTGATATAAAACCTAGCCGTCAAAGAAAGACCGCTTCGGAAGAAGAGCAAAGCCGCATTTAAAAACAAAAAAAACAAAGTATCATTTTATTTTTTGACACATTTGCATTGTATTTTTCAATTTCTCTTATACATTTACAACCGTAAAGTATCTTTTGCCTATTGAAAGAGAATTCACAAGTGCGGGTGGGAGGCCATAAGAAGTATTAGATCATAAAACTTCCGGAATCATGGTTTTTAAAATGTTTACACCCTCCCGACCGTATCTGTTCATAAAAACCTCACTCAATGCAGTTTCCGGACTGCGCGGGGTGAGGTTTCTTATGTTAAAACCGGCCGGGAGGGCCAAAGAAGTCTAACCTTAACAGGAAAAAGGGACAAAGGGTCGTATTGCTTCGAAACCATCAGACCACTTTGTCCCCGGTTTCCACCTTGAAGGAGGTGTTTATCAAAGGTAATTAAATGATAAAAGCTACGTGCTTTTTGTGGCAAAAACCACACAAACCTTTTGATGATTAAAAATTAAAAACAGAAATTATGAAAAAACTACTACTGTGTACCACCTTTTTTGTACTCGCTGCCGCTGTTTGCACCGGGATTTTTTCTAAAGACCTCAAAACAAATTTTGATTTGCTCATCGCCCATGTTGAAGGAATCTCCCAGGGAGAAGACGGACCTAATCTAACTTGCTATTGCGCTCTTTTGTCTGACCAGAACTGTGCCGTAAACAATAACGGATCCAGTGTCTGCGCCGGAGGAACAAATGCCCATTGCTGGGAATACAACCAAAATTGCAATTAGCCTGAGAACGGATTGTAACTAATCCGCCATCCGAATTTGAAGACTTAATCATTCCGGGATGGATTCAGCGTTTCGGGATGATTAAGTCTCGTTAAAACTAAAAAACATATCTTAAAAAAACCACCATGAAACTGACCCATACCGCCTTATTTGTTCTGCTGATTGTCCTCTGCCTGGGATGTTCCGAAAAAAACAAATCTTTTTTCCCCGCTCCTGTGACAGGAGATCAAAACATGGTCTACGAATCAGTCCTGCTGGATACCATTCCGCTGGATTTAAAAATATGCTCCTTCAATGGAGAGTCCGGAATCAACGCGGACGGAAACATCTATTTTCTTGACAACTATTATTGTAAACTCTTTATATTCAACACAGAAGGAGACTCATTAGCCACCCTCTTAGGGCAAGGGCAGGGCCCTCATGAGACCGCCATCGGAAGGATTTCCGCCCACGCTTTTATGGAAGACGGCTCTCTGGCTTTACTGGGATACGCACTCGATCATTATTGGTACAATCCGGATTTATCCCTGAGAAAATTCTTTTTCCTGGTGCCCAATATGAGCAAAGACATTACGGAAAGCTCTAAAATCTATACCCATCAGTATGAGGACATGGTATGCAGAAGTTTTGAAAGAAACATATACTTTAGCATGACTGCAGAACATCCTGATTTCAATATTGTTTCACAGACCAATGAATATCTGAAGAAATGCCGTCATATCTCGGAGGTAAACATGAGCGCCGGGGAAGATGGCCGTATGCTTGCAAAAGGTTACCCTGAATCCTATTATCAGAACAAACCTCAGCACCTGATATTGAATGCCATTTGTTTCGATATCGACCGAAAAGGCAATTTCTATGTAGGCTATGAAACAGATTCTCTCACGTATGTCTATGACCGGGATTTTAAGCCCCTCAACGCTTTTGGCCGTCAGGGAAAACAAATGGATACGGACTATACACCGATATACAGCATCGAAGAATGCAAA
>JAQVSH010000060.1 GCA_028700615.1 Bacteroidales bacterium | reverse complement strand
TTTCTGCTTCAGTCCATACCATGGCTTTTATTGCACTTTTTTCCCAGATTTCTGATTTTTCAGGGTGTCCGAGACTCTTTAATACATAGGCTGCCCGGGCAGCTACTCCGGCGTATATATAACCTGACCAGTGATCCGGAGCATAGGCCAGCACCGTAAGGGATTCCTGCCAGGAAGTGCTTCCTTCGATCGGGTGTTCTGACGATTCAACCCCTCCCCGGATTCCTCCATCGGGCAATTGCATTCGCCGGTAAATGTCAAGTCCGAATAAAGCTTCATCAACAATATCAGGCAAATCGTTTCCTGATTCAGGAATATTCAAACAGAGATTTTTAAAATAATCCGGATACATTTCCACTAATTCCAGATAAAGCCTCGGGGTAAACAAGTGATTGATTCTTCTGTCCCAGTCTCCGGCATCCATAGTACCGCCCCAGGCTTCCGGAACCAGAACATCTGTCTTTCCTGCTACCAGATTGCCAAAATTACTTCTGTCCGTGCCGAGTGCATTCAGGCCGTTGCCGCTATTCAGCAGAGAGCATGTGGATTGATATACTTTTACTCCATCGGCAGGATGGAAGCTGCGCGGACGCACAAAATCAGTATAGGGAGGAAGCATTGGGATGCCACTCCGGTGCTGAAAAACCCCCTTCATCGAAATTTCGAAGGCTTTCTTCCAGGTGTTTTCTGCATCAATATAAAACGGATAACCGCATCCTATTCCCTCTACACACACCCGATAGCGTCCTGGAATATTGAAGCTGCTGAAATCCAGACGGATAACGTCTGTTTTGCTATGGTTAATTTTTGAGCCAACGCCTTCAGGATCGCTCCCTTTCCATTGCATGACGGCTTTTCCTGTGAATACTTTCTCGTTGGTTTGATCATTGATCAGTGAAAATTCAAGGTTTTCAGGGTAGGTGTAACCCCCTCCATTGCCCATCCACACAGAAAGAAAAGCATTTTTATCCGGGTCATCTGCCCGAAGTCCGATTTGAGAGACATGTACCGCTTCACAGCGAACATACTTCGGGGCGTGTACATAATAGAATGCAGACTGGTTAAGGTTCAGCCCGGGAACGCGGATAAGGTAGGTTTGTCCTGTTTTGAGGGGGTATGGCAGTTTTAAATAGAGAAAATGTGTGGCTGTGTAAAACTGCTCTTTATCTACTTTCCAGGAAGTGTCCGTCCATCCGCTCGGTTTGCTCTTGCGCCAGATAGATTGAGGCGAAACCGCTTTACTGTAATTAGGATCACCGGGGGAGCTCATCAGGTAGCTGGTAGTTTTATCCGCCATATTGGTATCCAGGTGCTCTCCGGCAATTCTTTCATGCAGAGCGATAGTTTTACGATCC
Organism: Bacteroidales bacterium; assembly: GCA_028700615.1. Classification (GTDB taxonomy): domain Bacteria; phylum Bacteroidota; class Bacteroidia; order Bacteroidales; family UBA4181; genus JAQVSH01. The sequence continues at coordinate 7,916 of JAQVSH010000060.1, read as the reverse complement.
GGGCCCACCAGGTTTCCGAGAGGAAATCCATTGCGTACAACAAACATTTCCCAGGGTTCTCCCAAGGCGGTAGAGCCATTTACCGTGACCACATCGGACGAATCTGCCTGGTAAGGGATTTGTACAATGGGCAGAATCTTACAGTCGTTTATTTCCAGACAAAGTACATCCGGAGCGACCGCAGACACATTATTTATACGGGGCAATGGCTGTTGCATTCCCGTTGAGGGAAGAGCGTCTCCGACTTTTGTGGAAATAGAAAGTTTTTCATAGAAGGCATTTTTGGATCCGTCTGCCTGATTCTTCAGGGGATCCGGTGTTTGGCTTATGCCCATCCATTGAATGGACAGAAAAAATACCAGAAAACATAATGTTCGGTTCATTGGAGCAGAGTTTATTCTATTATTTTTTTACTAAATGGTATTCGGATTGTCATAGCAGGTGGGTATTCAAGAAATAAGTAACTGTAAAAGTAAACATTTTTCTGTCTGGTCCTTTTAGACTACTTCATCAATCCGTATTGGTAAAAGTTCCTTACAATAAATTTTTATCTGAAATTGTAAATTAAATATCTCAAAGCAGAAGTCGCTGATAGCTATATCTATTAAATTTATATATTAGCTAATAAGTTTTAATTTGATTTTAAAATTTATCAAATGTGTTAGGTAAAACGGAGTTATTAACCTCCGTCAGGGAGAATCAAATGCCGATGATATTCAATAATCTTATAAACTAAAAGAATTTATTATCACCAGATCCCTTAATCTTAAAAAATCAAATTATGAAGAAAATTTTTACTTTGCTTGCCGTAATGATGATTTGCGGTATTGCATCCGCCCAGTTTGCCGGGGTTATGCAAGGTCAAAAGGAGGAACCTCTTCCTGAAGGCTTTAAACCTGCTTCAACTAACACATTCTTGTCTCAGTATCCCGCGGTCAACGCGAAGACCCGTCAGGCGATGTTTCGTGTAGTAGCGCCTACCGCACAAAAGGTTCAGATTGATCTTAGCGGGAAAAAATATGACATGACCAAAGATGAAAAAGGCGTTTGGACATGCACTTCTGATCCTCAGGTGGTCGGGTTTCATTATTATTCTGTTCTGATTGAAGGCGTTGCTGTCATGGATAGAAATACCGAGGCGTATTTTGGCAGCAATTGGGAATCCTCCGGTATTGAAATTCCTGAAGGTGCTGAAGGGGATTACTACCGTTTCAATAAGAATATTCCTCACGGACAGGTTCGTTCTATTTATTACTGGTCGTCTATTAATGGTTTGGAGCGTCATGTTAATGTATATGTTCCTGCCGAATATGAGAAAAATACGGATAAAACCTATCCTGTGTTATATCTTGTACATGGTTGGGGAGAAGATGAAAACGGATGGTCTAATCAAGGGCATATGGCCAACATTATGGACAATCTTATAGCTGCAGGCAAGGCTGTCCCTATGATTATTGTTATGCCCAGTGGTGATATCAAAACAAATTCTGATGTTCGCGGAGCTTCCGGTGATGTAACCCAGATTTATGTAAAAGATCTGATCCCCTTCATTGACAAAAACTTCCGTACAAAGACCGACAGACAAAACCGCGCCATGGCCGGCTTGTCAAGAGGTGGTTTCCAGACAACAAGCACCGTTTTTGCCAATATGGATAAATTTGCCTGGATGGGTACATTTAGCGGATTTTTCGGGATGCGCGGAAATGAAGGGATTGAAAACGCTTTCAATGGGGTATTTAAAGACGCTGCGGCCTTCAACAAACAGATGAACCTGTTATTTATCAGTACAGGTACCGAAGAAGGTACGCCTAAAGAATCGGTTGAGGCCTTAAAAAAACACGGGATTAATAACATCGTATATCACGAATCTCAAGGTACAGCTCACGAATGGCTTACATGGCGCAGAGCTCTCAATGAATTTGCCCCGAGGTTGTTTAAATAAGTATTTATTTGCTTTATACGGGAGACTGCTTCAATGTTAAAGTTTGAAGCAGTCTCTTTTTATATTATAACGTCGGTTAAAATATAGAAAGAATGAGACCTGTTGCTGCAACTTATATTAAAGCCGGGGTCAATAAGAAAAGTAACAAAGAAATATAGATCTTATAGATGAGGATTTTTACCCTAAAGACCTCAGAAATCCGTTCTGTAAACTATGCAATTTAATAAGCTAAAACCTGCAACATCAAAAGCTTATGCATATGTTAAATTTAAGCAGATGGGGTTGAATTTATGAAAAACAATCAAAAATTCTTTTACATTTACCGATGCTGTTTCCCTCAAAATCATTATTAACCATCCATTTTATGTGTATTTCTTTCTCACGTTATAAGGAAAATAGAAATAATATACCGTAATAAAACACATCATTCAAAAACTACTTAAAAGAATAACAGATGAAAAATTATAAGGTTTTTTTATCCACTCTGCTGATTCTCCTTTCCAATCAATTATTCGGACAGAATCCGATTATCCGGGACCAGTTTTCTGCCGATCCTACGGCAAGGGTCTTCAATGGCAAGGTGTATTTGTATCCTTCCCATGATATATTGGGTAAAGAAGGGCAGGGTCGTCCGGGATGGTTCTGTATGGAAGATTATCATGTGTTTTCATCGGAAAATCTGACAGACTGGACGGATCACGGAGTGATTGTATCCCAGACGAAGGTGGATTGGGTTAATCCCGAAGGATACAGTATGTGGGCTCCCGATTGTATTGAACGCAACGGGAAGTATTATTTTTATTTTCCTGCCGGAAATAAAGATGCTAAAAAAGGAATGGGAATTGGTGTTGCTATAGCAGATAAACCCGAAGGCCCTTATGTACCGCTTTCAGAACCTATTAAAGGCGCTACCGGAATTGACCCCAATGTCTTTATTGATAAGGATGGACAAGCCTATATGTATTGGGCCGGAAATGGTCTGGTAGTGGCAAAACTGAAAGAAAATATGACAGAACTGGCTTCCGAACCTTTGGTAATTGCCAATCTGCCTACAGAAGGACTGAAAGAAGGTCCGTTTTTGTTTGAACGCAATGGTAAGTATTATTTTACTTTTCCACATGTACAAAATAAAACCGAACGTCTTGAATACGCTATGGGGGACAGTCCTATGGGACCTTTTAAAATGACCGGTGTCATTATGGATGAATCTCCTACGGAGTGCTGGACCAATCACCATTCATTTATCCAATACAAAGACCAGTGGTATTTATTTTACCATCACAACGATTATTCCCCCAAGTTTGATAAAAACAGATCGGCCAGAATTGACAGTATGTTTTTTAATAATGATGGAACGATCCAAAAAGTGACGCCTACTTTACGCGGGGTGGGAGTATCCTGTTCAAAGAAACTTATTGAGATCGACCGGTACAGTGATATTAGTAAAATCGGTGCATCTATTGCATTACTGGATACCCTGAATACATTCAAAGGCTGGAAAACAAAACTTGACAGCAAAAATGCCTGGATTCGTTACAATACCGTTCATTTTTGCGAAAAAATAAAATCAGTTCAGGTAAAAGCCGTTTCCACGGAAGGAGGAATGCTGGAAATTAGATTGGATAACGAAAACGGATCGGTTGCAGCCGAAGTTAAGATTCCCAAAGGCGTTGATTGGAGTGTGGTTACCGCAAAAGTATCGAAAATTAAACCGGGTGTGCATAATCTGGTGGTAATTCTTAAGGAAGGAAATCCGGTTGAAGTAGATTGGGTCCAATTTAAATAAGCAATCTGTCATTGTACGGGAATTGATACGTTTATCAAAATCATACTCCTTCATGGATTCTTTCTCTGACCTTGTTCCATGCATGGGTATCTACCAGACTTGATGCTTCAAATGTCTGGTACATTTCCTGCATTCTTGACATGGGGATGGAAAGACTTAGCACATTTGCCTCTACATAGGGACGTACAGAAGGATCGAAAAGGCCAAGGAATATCCGTTTACCTTTCTTTCGATTTTCTGCCACAACCCTTGAAACAGTGGAGCTGCATCCTGAACCAAATGGGGTGGAGATGGCATCCGGTTCGTTGGTGTCAAAGAATGCCCATGTAATCAAGCCGGTCAGAATATCGGGCGTGGCGAAAAATATAAGTCCTTCTGCCTGATCGAGTGTGTCCAGGCTGTCAATGCGGGCAAAATGCATGTAGGGTTTTTCCGCTAAAGGGTGTCCGATCCCCAGCGCAAATTCAGCGACCATCTCCGGTGTTTTTTTGTATTTTTCTTTGCCGGAAACAAAATTTGGAATCGTTTTTTCTGGGAATTCAGTAAATCCTGTAAAAAATTTACCTCCTGTACAGCCTATGGTCTCCGCGTCAAGCGTTACAGGAGTTCCTTTCCGTGTTTCAGCAAGCGCTTTAAAAAAACATCCGTTTACCCGTTGAGGCGCTGGTTCCGGGATGTCTGAATACCAAAATGCAATCGGTAATTCTACCTGCCCGCCAAATGCGATCTGTAATTTTTGAATGAGCTCTTTTGCCTGCATACATGCATATATTTGCTATGACAAATATATGTTTTGTTTTTACAGCTCACTGTGAAAAAAGTATCTGAAATTTAAAATGATGTATTCAAAATTATAACAGAGGGGCGGTGTCTATAGGTTAACTTTATCTTTTGATGAAATAAGATTTACTACGTGGGGTTATTTATTGCTTATTTAACTAAAAACTAACTTATTATGTTTAAGAACTTAAAGTTCCTTTATTTTGTTCCGGGGGTATTGTTGTTATTCTTGTGCAGCTACTCTTCGGCAGCCGGAGAAACAGAGCGCGGGCTTTTTACACGTGACTGGAAGTTTCGGCAGGGAGATCCTGAGGGCGTTGAAAGAGTCTCTCTTAGTACCATGCGTAAATGGATGGCTCCTACTGGTGATTATTTGCTGGATTCTATTCCCGGGAGGAATTTTCCGGCCGATTCTATTGTGAAATATTCCTTTGCTGATCCGGGTTTTTCAGATGCTTCCTGGAGGGGTCTTGATTTGCCTCACGACTGGGGTGTAGAGTCGGATTTTGATATTAACCTTAACGGAGGTACGGGCAAGTTGCCTTTCTTTGGAATAGGATGGTATCGTAAAACGTTTGAGATTCCTGCTGCCGATAAGGGGAAAAAGATATATCTTGATATAGACGGAGCTATGTCGTATTCACTGGTATGGCTGAATGGAAAGTTTGTTGGAGGGTGGCCCTACGGATATGCTTCTTTCCGACTGGATCTCACTCCTTATATTAAAACAGGCGGAAAAAATGTGCTCGCCATCAGGCTTGACAATCCTCAAAATTCTTCTCGCTGGTATCCTGGCGGAGGGCTTTATCGTAACATCTGGCTGGTTAAGTCGGATCCTGTGCATATTGCGCAATGGGGTGTGACCGTGACAACTCCGGTTGCAACCAAAGAGTCAGCTTCTGTCGGGGTTAAGGTTAAGGTTCAGAACAATCTGAAATCAGATGTCAACGTTTCTGTGAAAACTTCTGTTTATGCGATTGATAAAACAGGGAACATCACCGGAAGTCCGGTTGCCGTTAAGCAGACTGAGGTTGCTTCCGTAAAAGCAGAAAAAGAGACGGCTTTTAATCTGGCTCTTAACATTCAAAAGCCTGCGCTTTGGGATTTGGCTAATCCAAATTTATATTGCGCTGTAAGTGAAATCTATCAAGGAAAAGAGCGTGTTGACCGGCAAGAAACCCGTTTTGGAGTTCGTACCCTTGTTTATGATGCCAACAAAGGATTCCTTCTCAATGGACAGAGAGTTCAGCTTAATGGAGTTTGTAATCACCATGATATGGGCGCTTTAGGGTCGGCAATTCATGTGCGGGCTTTGGAACGTCAGATTGAAATTCTTCAGGATATGGGTTGTAATGCGATCCGTACCAGCCATAATATGCCGGCTCCGGAATTGGTTGAATTGTGTGACAAAATGGGAATGCTGCTTATGGTTGAATCATTTGATTGCTGGGCCAGAGGAAAAACTCCTGAAGACTATGGACAGGCTTTCGTTGATTGGCATGAAAAAGATATGCGGGCTATGGTTCGTCATTTTCGCAATAATCCCTCTGTGATTATGTGGAGTATTGGCAATGAAATCGGCGAACAGGGTCGTCCTAATGAATTTTATATTGCGGCTCGTTTGACCGAAATTGCAAAATCTGAAGATCCGACCCGACCTACTACTGCCGGATGTAACAGTCCGAATGCCGGATTTAATGGTTTCGGGAAGAATTTTGACCTGATGGGGTACAACTATAAACCCACCGTTTATGAGCGCTTCCATGCCGAGGTCCCTATGCAGCCTGTTTACGGGAGCGAAACCGCGTCTTGTATCAGTTCCCGGGGCGAGTATTTTTTCCCTGTCGTGAACACCAAGTCACAAGGTAAAGGCAATTTTCAGATGAGCTCATATGATTTGTACGCTCCCGCCTGGGCAACTCCTCCCGATGTTGAATTTGCCGCACAGGATAAAAACAAGTTTGTGTTCGGAGAATTTGTCTGGACAGGTTTTGACTATTTGGGAGAACCGACTCCTTACAGTGGAGATGTTACTAATCTTCTGAATTTTACCGATCCTGTTGAAAGAGCAAAAATGCAGGCTCAACTTGATTCAATAGGAAAGATCAGGTTGCCGTCCAGAAGTTCTTATTTTGGATTTATTGACCTGGCAGGATTTAAAAAAGACGGTTTTTACATTTATCAGGCAAGGTGGCGTCCTAATTTGCCTATGGCTCATATCTTACCTCATTGGAACTGGGCGGAAAGAGTCGGACAAAATACTCCTGTGCATGTGTACACCTCCGGTGATGAGGCTGAGCTTTTCCTGAATGGCCGTTCGCTGGGAAAAAGAACCAAGGGCGAATTTGAATATCGGCTTCGCTGGGACAGTGTTCTGTATGAACCCGGTGAATTGAAAGTTGTTGCTTACAAGGGAGGCCGTGAATGGGCTACCGAAACCGTAAAAACTACCGGTGCTCCTTCAAAATTAATGATGACTCCCGACAGGTCTGTGATTCAGGCCGATGGTACAGATCTTTCTTATGTAACGGTTGCTATTGCCGACAAAGACGGATTGACCGTACCCCGCTCTAAAAATCGTGTAAAATTCACGATTTCAGGCCCCGGAGAAATTGTTGCTACCGACAACGGGGATGCAACTTGTCTTGAGTCGTTTAAATCGCCCCAGCGGAATGCATTCAATGGTTTGTGTCTGGCGATTATCAGGACGAAACGGGGAGAAACCGGAGAAATTAGAGTTACAGCCACTTCCGAAGGTCTTTCCGAAGCTTCTGTAGTGATTCGTTCAGAGGCTTCTAAAACTTCTTCTGGTAAAGCCGTGAGATAGATCTCATGACTATATCATCAAAAGAGGGAGACGCAAAGTTTTTACTTTTGAGCCTCCCTCTTTTTATTTTTGGTATACCCTATATACTTTGCTAAAGCTTACTATCTTTAAAAATTCAACCATAGAAATTGTAATATTAGAGAAATCTAAAAATTAAATTTATGAAGCGAATCGTGTTATTCTCTGTATTATTGATTGTAATTCAATATTCAGTTAAAGCTCAAAACGAAAATCCCGTTTATAAAGACAAAAATGCTTCGATTGAAACCCGTATAAAAGACTTGGTTTCCAGAATGAATCTTGACGAAAAGATTTTTCAGCTTAACCAATATACTGCCGGACAAAATGATAATGTGAATAATATTGGTGAAGCCACAAAGTCAATTCCATCTGAAATTGGTTCTTTGATTTATTTTGGTGACAATCCTGTATTCAGAAATTCAATTCAGAAAAAGGCGATGGAAGAATCTCGTCTTGGCATTCCGATTCTCTTTGGGTTCGACGTGATTCATGGATTTCGTACAGTGTATCCTATTTCGCTGGCACAGGCATGTTCCTGGAATCCCGGACTGGTCAGTGAA
>JAQVSH010000059.1 GCA_028700615.1 Bacteroidales bacterium | reverse complement strand
CATATAGAAATAAAAGGCTATTAAGAAAGAGGCTATGCTTCCCGCGAGATTTAAAAGACGCTTTTTCTTTTTTGTAGTGCTTACTGAAGCGAAATAAAGCAAGATAATCCCTATAATGACAGCAAGAAAAGAATAGATATTAAAAAACAGATTGGTAAACCGGCTTACAGAAGTTACCGTGTAATCCCTGGCAAAAAAATTAAGAGTTAACCCGTTCTGATGAAAAGACATCCAGAAAAAAATCACCACAAGAAAAACCATGACCAATGCCCTCATCCGATCTTTTTCCTGTTTGGGAGTTATTTCTTCCAAGGTTACATTCTTAGACATGGCAACCTTCGTATTATAATCCCCGGGAGCAAGATGTTTCCTGTAAATCAAAAAAACCGACATAGAAAGCAGCATAGCAAGACCAGCTATTCCAAAAGCATAATTATAGCTGGCTGATACCGTATCAATATAACTGGTAGCAAAAAGATTCAGATCGGATACTGTTCCTGATAAAGAAGAAGATTCAGCCAGAGAGGTAAAGTTTTGTAAATCAAAACCCGCTTCTCCATTCAAATAAGCATGACATAATGCCGGAAGCTGCCCCTGATAGATAAATCCGGATTTACCCATAATCCAGTTTAACATGGTTTCCGCAGCTGTTGGAGCAAAAAAAGCTCCGATATTAATACACATATAAAAAATGCTGAATCCGGAATCCCTCAAATGGGAATACCTTTTATCATCATACAGATTTCCCACCAAAGCCTGAAGATTACCCTTAAACAAGCCATTTCCTGCCGCAATGATAAAGAGTCCGATATAGGTGATCTTCACCCCCATTCCCGGAACTGCAAGAATCAGATAACCGGCAAACATGGTAAAAATGCCGGTCAGGATCGTTCTTCCCAGTCCGGTATAACGGTCAGCAAGAAAGCCCCCGATCAGAGCCATGGCATAGATTCCGAAATAAAAATTTCCATATACATCGCCGGCTTCCGCGGCATTCATTCCATAACGAGCCTGTAGAAAAAAGACAAGCACAGCCATCATGGTATAAAATCCAAACCGTTCCCCCATATTGGATAAAGAGGCAAACAGCAGACCTTTAGGGTGTTCTTTTAGCATGATCTATTGAATATTTAAATTATACTCACAAATTTACAAAAAACGCTCTACTATAAAAGGTTTAAAAAAAGTAATACCTGATTTTTAGCTGATATCCTTACATTTGTAAAGATATTTTCCGAAATATTATTCAATTATAAATAACGTTATATCGTGAATATCAATAGCTTTTCATCCAAATTACTGGAAAATGCAGTCAATGAATTTGCAAAGCTGCCGGGAATAGGCCGTAAGACCTCCCTGCGGCTTGTTTTGCATCTGCTCCGAAAGGATTTTACGGAGGTAGAACAATTAAGTGATGCCATGCTGCGCCTTCGCCGTGAAATTTGTTATTGTAAAATTTGCCACAACATATCAGATTCCGAAATCTGTGAAATATGTTCAAACCCTCTTCGTGACCACACCACCGTTTGCGTGGTTGAATCGGTTAAAGACGTCATGTCTGTTGAAAATACGATGCAGTACAAAGGCCTGTATCATGTGCTGGGTGGAATTATTTCCCCGATAGACGGGATTGGGCCCGATGACCTGACCTTTGACGCATTAGAAAAAAAAGTTTCTGAAGGCGGAATTAATGAAATAATTTTGGCCCTGAGTACCACCATGGAAGGAGATACCACCAATTTCTATATATACCGCAGATTAAACAAATATCCGGTCAAAATCACTACCTTAGCAAGAGGTGTATCTGTTGGGGACGAATTGGAATATGCAGATCAGATTACTTTAGGAAGATCACTAATTAATCGCCAACTTTTTGTTATGGAAAGTTGAAAATTAAAATTTACCTTTGCCCGCGGTCTTGTAAAGACCACATTGAATCCAGGTTACTTTCTTTGGAAATTATAGCCGGATACGTCCATCCGAAAGGATGATGTTCATTAAGAACTGTTAAAGATGTGTGCCGATGCTGACATTTTGGAAACAAGACAACGGGTTGAAACCAGCCCAGGAGTACGAACGGGATTGCTGGATCAACGTTGAAGAACCTACTTCTGCAGAAATTGAACAACTGGTTGAGGAGTTCAAGGTACCTGATTATCTGATCAATGACATTCTGGATGCAGATGAAAGTTCGCGTACGGAAGTCGATGGCCGCTGGTTAGTGGTCATTCTCAGAATACCTATTTACCAACACGATGAGGATGTGCCGTTTTTTACTATTCCTTTAGGAATTCTCATTTCCATGCACAACATCGTGACCATTTGCGCCCAGGAAAACGAAGTAATTAAAGACGTCATTTATTCTCCTAAAAACAGAAATCTTCGTTTGAATGATAAGGTTAATTTCATCCTTCAACTATTTTTAAGTTCTTCCAATTTTTATCTGAAATACCTGAAAGAAATCAACCGGATCACCAATGACATTGAAAGTGAATTGGAGAAATCAACCAAAAATAAAGAACTCTATGCTTTACTGAACATGGAAAAATGCTTGGTGTTTTTTATGACTTCTCTGAAATCCAACGAACTTTTGCTCAATAAATTACAAAGATCTAAAGTAATCAATAATGAGGAAATCAACGAGGATCTGCTGGACGATGTGACGGTTGAATACAAACAGGCACTTGAAATCACAAAAGTATACAGCGACATCCAGAATGGCCGTATGGATGCCTTCGCATCGGTCATTTCAAACAATCTGAACGTAGTCATGCGGCGATTGACGCTTATCACGATCGTGCTGATGTTTCCGGCCATGATTTCAGGCTTTTTCGGAATGAATATCATCAACGGATTTGAAAATAACCCGTTTGCCTTCTGGTGGATTATTGGTGTAACTGTCTTTACTTCAGGGCTAATTTTTATCTTTTTAAACAGAAGCCGCTTTTTCTGAGATCTTTACAAATCCATTTCTATAATTTCCACGCCCGGATATAAAGAAGGGTCAAACTGGTATTCCTTTTCAGGCAATGCATCTCCCCAACGATAATTTCTAAAAACCAGAACATACTGTATTCCGCTCTTTTGAATCACTTTAGCAGATACCAATTCAAAAGTAACGGAATCTATCCACAATTTTACACGGGATATTTCTCCCTTGTGACTTCTGGGAATAAGATCAATTTCTTCTACTTTCCGTTGTCTCAAAGTCGTCTGACCCAATTTGGAAGCTATAAATTGTTTCTCATACAAAGAGAAAAAAATAATCGGATTGGAAATCATAAAATCATCTTCTTCCGGAGCAATCTGACTGCACAATTGTACATTGACCTCATTTACCTCAGGCAGATACTGCCAACGTTTTATCCCATCAGAAAACAAAATCAAAGAAGAGGTAATTACCTTATACTTGTCTTTTTTCAACCATAAAGATCCCTGCCACGAATCACTCTTATTCAGCATGGGTTCCTCAGATGAAAAATCAAAAATCACAGAAAAGCCTTCCTCTGAAAGTGCTTTTTGAGAAAATCTTTCCAAAATTGCAGCGGCGTCTCCCTGAGAATTGTACTGTCCAAAGGACTTCTCTCCGAGAGAAAAAAGTAAAAACAAAGTAATCGCCGGAAATAGGTTTCTGTATTTCATTTTTACGGTAAGGTTTTTAAATGTTGTGTCAGAGAATAATCATCTGCAAAAAGCACAGTACGCGCTTTACTTCCTTCAAAGGGACCGACAATACCTGCCATTTCCAATTGATCCATTAATCTTCCGGCTCGGTTATATCCAATAGAAAACTTTCTTTGAATCAATGAGGTAGATCCTTGTTGATGCAATACCAGCAACCTGGCGGCCTCTTCAAACAAGTCATCTCTTTTACTTAAATCCAAATCCTTTAATTCGGAACCCTTTTCATCTCCTTCGTACTCAGGCAGAGGCATAGCCGTAGCGTATCCCTGTTGGGAACCAATATATTCCGTAAGTTTTTCCAGTTCTGGAATATCAATAAATGCACACTGAAGCCTGATCAGTTCATTCCCCGTGGAAAGCAGCATATCGCCGCGCCCCACAAGTTGATCGGCTCCTCCGGAGTCTAAAATGGTCCGGGAATCTATTTTAGAAGTCACCCTGAAAGCTATTCTGGCAGGGAAATTGGCTTTAATTGTTCCCGTAATAATATTTACGGAAGGACGCTGAGTGGCAATAATCAAATGAATACCCACAGCTCTGGCCAGTTGCGCAAGACGGGCAATCGGAGTTTCGAGCTCCCTGCCCGCAGTCATAATCAGATCTGCAAACTCGTCTACAACCAGTACAATATAAGGCAAATACCGATGCCCATTCATGGGATTTAACTTCCGGGATACAAACTTGGTATTATACTCCTTAATATTGCGTACTTCTGCATCCCTGAGCAATCCGTAACGATTTTCCATCTCAATACACAGAGAATTGAGTGTATTAACAACTGTCTGAGTATCCGTAATAATAGCATCATGGTCATCCCCGGGAAGCTTGGCCAGAAAATGCCGTTCAATCTTTGAATAAAGCGTAAGCTCAACCTTTTTCGGATCGACCAGTACAAATTTGACCTGTGCAGGATGTTTCTTATAAAGAATGGAAGCCAAAATTGCATTAAGACCAACCGATTTACCCTGACCTGTAGCTCCCGCAATCAGTAAATGCGGCATTTTTGTAAGGTCAAAGACATAGGTTTCGTTAGAAATTGTCTTCCCCAGGGCAACGGCCAGCTCCATATCTGATTCCTGAAACTTCCGGGAGCTCAGAATAGAACGCATGGATACAATTTCCGGCTTCATATTGGGGACCTCAATACCAATGGTTCCTTTTCCGGGCATCGGGGCTATAATACGAATACCCAAAGCAGAGAGACTCAGAGCAATATCATCCTCCAGATTTTTAATCTTGGAAATTCTGATTCCGGGCGCAGGAACAATTTCATATAAGGTAACCGTCGGGCCGATGGTGGCTTTAATTTTATCTATATTAATATTGTAATTACGGAGTGTATCAATAATTTTATTCTTATTGTTTACCAACTCCTCATTGCTCACCTGAGTATTATGGGACTGATGATCTTCCAGTAAATCCAGCGTCGGAAGTTTATAATAGGAAAGATCGAGCGTCGGGTCATACTCTCCGAAAGCCTGAAGTTTATCTTGTTCCTGAGGGACATAAAACTTCTCCTCTGGTTTAATAGTTTCTTCCACAGTTAGTTCCACATCATTATCCACAATGGGAGCATCTACTGGTGCTGTATGTCCTGACAAAGAAGAATCTTCGGAATTAATGACAGCATATTCGTATTCGGGATTTTCGTCATCCAAATCCGTTTCGGACTCTGTTTCCGCTGTAGCCGTAGAATTTGCAGTCTCTGGACTTTCAGGTTTAGGCAGAGAATGAAATAAGTTAACCGATCTCGTTTTGGATTTTTCAAACCGATTGACAATATAGCGGCCGAATCCTTTAAAAGCAAAAAACAAATAGGTAAAAAGCAACACGGCAAAACACACACCGGCTCCATATAAACCCAGAAAAGCCTTCATCCATTCTGCCATAAAATAACCATGGCTTCCGCCCGGACCGCTGCCAAGATACCCTCCTGCAGTTCCGAATAGATAACCCAGAACCATAGAAAAAAGAATCAAAGAAACAGAAGAAAAGAAAAATGCCCGGGGAATAGGCATGAGTTTCACTTTAAGCAGGCGAAATCCCACGACAAAGAAAAAAAACAATATAAAAAAAGCGGGAATTCCGAAACCATGATTAATACCCAGATTAGCCAATCTGGCTCCAAGCTTGCCTACCCAGTTCTGAACAGTAATTTCGGCCTTTGAAAACACATCAGACCATTCAAAACTCTGATCAATTTTCCAGGTAAAAAAATAAGAAATAAAAGCAAGCAGCATTAATGTTGAGAAAGACAAAATAAGTACGCCTGCAAAAATGCGCACTTTAGGATCTTTCATAAACCGCACAATACCAGATTCTCCCGATTTTTTTTTATTGGATTGCCGAGCCATTTTATGGGTATAATGAACGGTGCAAAGTTAAACGAATTATTGTTCGTCGAACTATTACCAGATTAAGTTTTAAAGAATTAATCTCTACTTTTGCATTTGATTGTATATACGAAAAATGGCGAAAATAGTTGTAGGACTTTCCGGGGGCGTTGACTCAAGTGTTGCGGCATACCTCTTAAAAGCACAGGGGCATGAGGTAACCGCTCTTTTTATGATTAACTGGCATGATACCGAAGGCACCCTGTCGGGAGATTGTCCATGGCATGATGACGTAATCTTTGCCGAACTGGTGGCCAGAAAACTTGGAATTCCCTTTAAAACAGTAGATCTAAGCAAACCATACAGAGCCAGGGTGGTGGATTATATGTTTTCCGAATATGAAAAAGGACGCACTCCCAATCCTGATGTGTTATGTAACCGGGAAGTCAAATTTGATGTTTTTATGGAAGAAGCCTTTAAACTGGGTGCTGAATACGTAGCAACCGGTCATTATTGCCGTAAAGAAGTCATTGAAACCGGGAACGGAAACCTTTACAGACTGCTTGCCGGAACCGACCCCGGGAAAGATCAGAGTTATTTTTTATGCCAGCTGAACCAGGAACAACTCTCCAAAGCCTTATTTCCCATTGGTCATTTACTGAAAACAGAAGTTAGAAGAATAGCAGAAGAACAAGGTCTGGTTTCTTCCAAAAAGAAAGATTCCCAGGGAATCTGTTTTATCGGGAAAGTAGATTTACCGGTTTTTTTGCAGCAAAAACTCAGAACTCAGGATGGAATCATTCTGGAAGTGGATGCTGAAGATGAAAGTTATCTTCCGGTAATTACCCCTGAAATGTCTGCTGAAGAAAAAATGAAATGCTGGTCAAAACCCTATGATTTCAGCCGGTGCAAAACCAGGCAGGTAGGAAAGCACAACGGATGCTGGTTTTATACCCTGGGCCAGAGAAAAGGACTCCAGGTCGGCGGACGGGAAAAACCTTCTTTTGTCATTGGAATAGATGTACTCCATAATATTGTTTATACAGGCCAGGGATCCGACCACAGGGGCCTTTATCATAAGGCACTAAAAATCAGAAATGAAGAAGTTCATTGGATCAGGCCTGACCTGAGCATACAACCCGGGGATTCACTTCCATGTGAGTCCAGAATCCGTTATCGCCAGCCGTTGCAGAAAGCCACCCTGTATCCCACGACTGAAGCTACATATCTGGTGTTTGAAAAAAGCCAGAAAAGCATAACCCCGGGACAGTTTGCCTCTTGGTATTGCGGGGAAGAACTGGTTGGATCGGGAGTCATTGACGGGTAATATTAAAATTATCGCAAAAAAATATCCCTACATAGTTGGATTTTTGAGTTTATTACTATCTTTGTCATGTTTAAAAACATATTTATGTCAGATTTTTCTCTCATTCTCGTAGTCGTGGTGGTGCTCGTGGGCAGGTTCTGTCGGGTGCGGGGATAGGGTATAACATATCGCAAATAAAAAGCCTTTCTCACACCTTGTGGAGCGAGGCTTTTTTTTTAAATAATATTTTAAAACTACACATGATGAACTCCTATCCTTTAAAAAGCTCAGTTTGTACGACGGGTCGCCGTATGGTGGGTGCACGCAGTCTGTGGCGTGCCAATGGCATGAAAGATTCCCAATTTGGAAAACCGATTATTGCCGTGGTTAATTCTTTTACCCAATTTGTGCCGGGACATGTCCACCTACACGAAATAGGTCAGCAGATCAAGGGCTGGATTGAAGAAATGGGATGTTTTGCCGCTGAATTTAACACCATCGCCATTGACGACGGAATTGCCATGGGACATGACGGAATGTTATATTCTCTGCCTTCCAGAGATCTGATTGCAGACAGTGTAGAATATATGTGTAATGCACATCGCGCTGACGCCATGATTTGCATCAGCAATTGCGATAAAATAACTCCGGGGATGCTGATGGCATCTATGAGACTGAACATTCCCACCCTTTTTGTATCAGGAGGTCCGATGGAAGCCGGAAGAATGGACGGTAAAGGCTTAGATCTTGTCAAAGCCATGGTTTACGGAGCCGATGATTCCATCAAAGACGAAGACATGACCCGTATCGAAAGTTGTGCCTGCCCTACCTGCGGTTCCTGCTCAGGAATGTTCACCGCAAACTCCATGAACTGTCTCAACGAAGTCCTGGGTATGGCATTGCCCGGTAACGGGACCCTGCTGGCAACCCATGCTTACCGTATGGAATTATATAAAAAAGGAGCCCGCCGGATTGTTGAGATGGCACGCGACTATTACGAAAAGGGAAACACATCGATACTTCCCCGCTCCATTGCTACCAAAGAAGCCTTTCTGAACGCCATGACCCTGGATATAGCCATGGGCGGATCCACCAATACTGTTTTACACCTGTTGGCCATCGCCCAGGAAGCCGGAGTGGATTTTACCATGAAAGACATTGACCAACTCTCCCGCAAAGTTCCGGTATTGTGTAAGGTAGCTCCCAACCATCAGGATTTCTATTTAGAAGACGTCCATCGTGCAGGAGGTATATTATCCATCCTCGGAGAACTTGAAAAATCCGGACTTATGCATCTGAATGTCAACCGGGTAGATGGATTAACCCTCGGACAAGCCATTGCTGAGAATGACATTAACCGGCCTACCGCAACCAAAGAAGCCCTTCAGAGAACGCTTGCTGCTCCGGGTAAAAAATTCAATCTGGTTTTAGGTTCTCAAAATGCCTTATATGACTCCGCAGATACAGACAGAAGCCAGGGATGTATCCGCGATGTAGCCCATGCCTATACAAAAGACGGAGGGCTGGCTGTTTTGTTCGGAAACATTGCCGAGAACGGCTGTATTGTAAAAACAGCAGGAGTCAGTGAAAAAATATTCAAATTTAAAGGAAAGGTAGTTGTTTTTGAATCTCAGGAAGAAGCCTGCGACGGGATTCTTTCCGGAAAAGTTCAAGCCGGCGACGTAGTGGTTCTTCGCTACGAAGGCCCCAAAGGCGGTCCCGGAATGCAGGAAATGTTATATCCGACCTCATACATTAAAACCAAAAAATTGGGAGAGCTTTGCGCTT
Organism: Bacteroidales bacterium; assembly: GCA_028700615.1. Lineage (GTDB taxonomy): Bacteria > Bacteroidota > Bacteroidia > Bacteroidales > UBA4181 > JAQVSH01. The sequence continues at coordinate 264 of JAQVSH010000059.1, read as the reverse complement.
TGCTTACCGATGGACGTTTCTCAGGGGGAACCTCGGGATTGTCCATCGGGCACGTCTCTCCGGAGGCTGCTTCGGGAGGAGCTATCGCACTGCTGAAAGACGGAGACATCATTGAAATTGACATTCCTGCCAGAAGCATTAATGCCAATCTCTCAGATGAAGAACGGAGTGAGCGAAAAAAAGCAGAAGAATCCCGCGGAAAATATGCCTATACCCCTAAAAACCGGATAAGTAAGATATCAAAAGCCCTTCGGTCATACGCCC
>JAQVSH010000058.1 GCA_028700615.1 Bacteroidales bacterium | reverse complement strand
GCAGAAATCAGGGAAAAAAGTGCAATAAAAGCCATGGTATGGTCTGAAGCAGAATATCAAAAGTGGACTGACAGCCCGGACTATGCAAAAGTTACCCTACGTGCCAAAAATGAAGTACCCGTTGAACGCAACCTTGCCGCAATTGAATTGTACCGGCTCACAAAGGATCAACGCTGGCATAAGGTCTACCTGATGACTCAATCCGTAAAAACAGATCGTACCGAAGCTTCATTCCTCTATGCGCGCCTCGATCCGGCACTGACTGACAAAACAATCCGTCAAAACGGGATAGACGCGCTGATGGCTGAAGCCAAACGCCTGACAGAACTCTCTGCTGTCAATGCCTATGGTCTGACAACAGGCGCTCCCGGAAGATCCCTCGGAGGATATGCCGGAACCTATGCCATCCCGGCTGCTCCCACCCTGGTTCGCGCTCATTATCTGTCCGGAGATCCTCTCTATCTGAAAACCATGCTTCGTTCAGCTCTCTATTCGGCAGGCGCCAACCCCATGAATCTATGCTTAACCAGCGGACTGGGAGAAAACTACGTTAAAAACGTACTGCATGAAGATACCAAACACACCGGGCAACCCGCTCCCGTGGGGATCACCGTATTTGGCCCCAGTGAACTGGCGGTCAACGCAAGACCCGGATCGGACGTAGCTATGCGCCTTACCGGTCAGGTTACCCCGGACATGTATCAGTGGCCTACTGCAGAATCGTACTTTGATGTATTCTGGTTTGTTTCACAAAACGAATATGTCATCGACCGGCCGCTGGGTCAAACGGCCTATATCTGGGGATATCTGGCATCCCGAAAAGAGTAAACATCTCTTAAAAAAAACTCTTGATAATATCCGGTTTATAGATACTTTTGTTTTATCATTATTCAATTTTTAATATCAAAAAGAGATGTCTGAAAACTATTTTAAAAAATATCCCGACCAAAAAGGATTTTATAATCAATACGGAGGAGCATTTGTTCCGCCGGTGCTTGAAGCCGAAATGAAGAAAATCAATGATGCCTATTACGCCATCAGTAAGTCGCATAACTTCATTTCGGAATTGAGAAGTATACGTAAACATTACCAGGGACGTCCCACACCGGTTTATTATTGCAACCGGTTATCAGATAAATACGGAGCCAGAATCTATTTGAAACGGGAAGATCTGAACCATTCCGGAGCGCATAAACTAAACCATTGCATGGGAGAAGCTCTTTTGGCCAAGTTTATGGGAAAGAAAAAACTGATTGCGGAAACCGGTGCCGGGCAGCACGGAGTGGCTCTGGCCACCGCAGCAGCCTATTTTGGACTGGAATGTGAAATTCATATGGGCGAAGTGGATATCGCCAAAGAACATCCCAATGTAGTACGGATGCAAATTCTGGGAGCAAAAGTAATTCCGGTTACTCACGGATTGAAAACGCTCAAAGAAGCAGTCGACTCGGCTTTTACGGCCTACCTTCAAGACCCGGTAAACACTATATACTGTATTGGCTCGGTAGTCGGCCCCCATCCATTCCCGATGATGGTGCGCGATTTTCAACGGATTGTTGGAATCGAAGCCAGAGAACAGTTTTTGGACATGACCGGTGAACTGCCTGACAACGTAGTAGCCTGCGTAGGCGGAGGAAGCAACTCCATAGGCATTTTCTCAGCTTTTCTTGAAGATGATGAATGTGAGCTGTATGGCATTGAACCTGCCGGCCGTTCCCTGAATCTTGGAGACCATGCTGCCACAATGTCGTTTGGAACGCCCGGAATAATTCACGGATTCAAATGTTATTTATTGCAGGACGAAAAAGGAGAACCCTCCCCCGTTTACTCTGTAGCCAGCGGATTGGACTACCCCGGCGTAGGCCCTGAACACTGCATGCTTCATGATTTGAAAAAAGTAAAATATGATGTTATTTCAGACAAAGAATGCATTGATGCCTTCTTTGAATTAAGCCGTCTGGAAGGAATCATTCCCGCGCTGGAAAGCTCTCATGCCGTTGCCTACGCCTTAAAACTGGCTCAGCAGGAACCCAAGAAATCTATTTTGGTAAACCTGAGCGGCCGAGGAGATAAGGATGTTGACTTTGTTCTGGAAAAATACGGATTGCCGGAAGATCGAAAAGAATAAACCTGGTTATATTTACACCAAACTACGCCCTGTAGAGACCGCACTCTCTGCAGGGCGTTTTTTTGCAGTAAAAAAGAAAAAATATATGGGTTACGAAAGTAAAATCATCTGAAATCATTTTCTATATACTCACAATAAAGACTATTTTTACACAGTGGAAAAGAACTCCTAAAAAGAGATAAATTCCTCTCTATGTATATTTTACAAAGAAGAAAACTTTCGCGGGGATGAACGACGCAGTACTTGAAAAACTCAGGGTTTTAGCCGAATCGGCTAAGTACGATGTTTCCTGTGCATCCAGCGGAACTGTACGTTCCAATAAAGGCGCCGGTGTTGGAAATACGGTCGGCGGGATGGGAATCTGTCACAGTTTTGCCGAGGACGGCCGTTGCATTTCTTTGTTAAAAATCATGCTGACCAATTACTGTATGTATGATTGTGCATACTGCATCAATCGCCGCAGTAATGACATCCGCCGGGCCACGTTTTCGGTCTCTGAACTGGTAGAGCTGACCATGGAATTTTATCGGCGTAATTATATCGAAGGACTGTTTCTTAGTTCGGGGGTAGTGAGAAATCCCGACTACACCATGGAACGTTTGGTACGGGTAGCCAAAGAACTGCGCACCACGCACCGTTTTAACGGATACATTCATCTCAAAAGCATTCCGGGATCAAGCCGGGAATTGGTCAATGAAGCCGGGCTCTATGCCGACAGAATGAGTGTAAATATTGAAATTCCCAACGAAACAAGTCTGCAGACGCTGGCTCCTGATAAAAATTTCAAAAGTGTATTTGAACCGATGAAATACATTCAGCAGGGAGCCCTTGAAAGTGCTGAGGAACGAAAAAAATACCGGAAAGCTCCACGGTTTGTCCCGGCCGGACAAAGCACCCAGATGATAGTAGGCGCTACCGCTGAAACCGACAAGGATATTTTACGTTTTTCCTCGGATATGTACCAGCGACCCACCATGAGACGGGTTTATTATTCCGGATTTGTTCCGGTCAACTCGTATGACACCCGGCTTCCCATGCTGAAACAGCCGCCCTTAGTGCGCGAAAATCGTCTCTATCAGGCCGACTGGTTGCTTCGCTTTTATCAGTTCAAAGTGGATGAAATCGTCGACGATGCATATCCGGATCTGGATCTGGAAGTAGACCCCAAATTAGCCTGGGCATTGCGTCACCCGGAACAATTTCCGGTAGATGTCAACCGGGCAGAATACGAAATGCTACTTCGGATTCCCGGGGTAGGCGTACTCTCGGCAAAAAAAATCATCACAGCCAGAAGTTACGGAAAATTAGGAAGTTACCAGCTTAAAAAAATTGGTGTCGTGATGAAAAAGGCCCAATACTTTATCACTTGCCACGAATTATCGATGCACAATACCATCCAGGAGATGACGCCTCAGGGAGTTCGTACGCTGCTCCTGCCCCACTCTAAAAAGAAAGTTGATGAAAATCAGTTGATCCTGCCTTTTGTCTTTTAATTAAAATGTCCGGATCATGCTGATTTTCACCTATGACAAATCCTTTGACGGACTGCTCTCCGCTGTTTTTGAAGCGTATTCACGCAAACAATTTCCGGATATGCTGCTTGAAGAAGGCGCTTCATTGCCTCTGTTTTATCATGAAATCATCTCTATTGTCTCAGATTCGGAAAAATCGGATCGCGTGTGGAAAGGGCTGAAAAAAAAATTGGATGAAACGGCCCTAAAACAGCTTATGGCCTGCTGGTTGTCTGAATTGCCCGAAGTAGACATGCTCTTGTTTCGTTATATCCGAAAAACAATTGATAATCAGCGTAGTATTGAATTAAATTTTGGTGATCCGGATGTTCTGGAAGTTGTAAAAATCAGCAGAAAGGTTATCCATGAACGTTTAAGGCTCCTACAGTTCATCAGATTTCAAAAGACGGGAGATGACACCTATTTTGCCCCGATGGAACCCCAATTTAATGTTCTTCCTCTTGCCATCGATCATTTTCGTGACCGTTTTGCAGATCAAAAATGGCTTATTTACGATCTGAAAAGAAAATACGGCTATTATTACGACTTACACGAGGTAACCGAAGTGACTTTTCCTGATTTGGAAAACCATCATATTACCGGAAAATTGAATGAGGCACTATTGGCTGAAGATGAAAAGGTGTTTCAAAAACTCTGGAAAACTTATTTCAAAGCCATTGCTATTAAAGAACGCATCAATCCCCGTCTGCATAAACATAATATGCCGGTACGCTATTGGAAACATCTTACAGAAAAACAATAAACGCCCTTTTCATAGTATCTCACACCGCCTGAAACAAAAATTTATTTCAGATTTTTTGTAACAAATGATTACCTTTTTCGTCTTGATTACAAAAACAGACCCATAACCTTTTTTGTAAACAAACTAATTCTATCACAAAAAGATGAAAAAAATTTATATTCTACTGACTGCATTTATGCTAATTCCCATGACTGTCTATGGGCAACAATCTGTTAGCCATATTTTTAATAAATACTCCAATGCGAGAGGAGTCGAATCTGTAAATGTGGGAAGTTTTTTAATGTTCATAGGCGGACTTTTTGAAGACACCAAAGGGGTAACCGGAGTGGAGGTATTGAATTTTGATTCTTGTGAAAAGTCTGTAAAAGATAATGTTCGTAAAGCCATCCGATCGATTGATGAACGGGAATATGAAATTCTTGTTTCCGTAAAAGAAGACAAAGAACAACTGAAAGTATTATCGAGGATGAAAGACGACTACATCCGCGAACTGGTTATTGTGAATACAGGAGATGATCCCGCACTGATACGCATCAGAGGAAAGATCAAACCATCAGACATTCAAGAACTGATCAATCAGTAAGGAATGTGTCCGGAGGAGTTTACATCTGTGTTTTTCCCCTTTCATGGAAGGTTATACAGAATAGCCTGTGTGTTACTGAATAATCGTGAAGATGCAGAGGACATATTACAGGAAACTTATTGCAAACTATGGGATAAAAGGGATGAGTTATCGCAAATCCGTGAGCCGGAAGCCTTTTGTATCAAACTGGTCAAAAATCTATGCTTTGATAAACTCCGCGTGCAGAAACGAATCACCACGGAAGACCTCACTGAAACCCATCTCCCGTTGAACCATGAAATCACGGCGGATCAAAAAATGGTAAACAAAGAAAAGTTGGAGCAGATTGCAATATGGATCGGGCAGTTACCGGAAAAACAAAAACAGGTCATTCAACTTCGGGGATACGGAGATTGTTCACTGGAAGAAATAGAAGTCATTACCGGAGAAAGTGCTGTCAATGTGAGGGTTTTGCTCTCCCGTGCAAGAAAAACGCTGAAAGAAAAATTTAAAGAGTACATCCATGAATAAAGAGGTCAAAGAACGGTTAAAGGATTTTTATGAAGGAAAGACTTCTCTCAAAGAAGAACACCTTTTAAAGGATATGCTAAGCCGCGAGCCGGACGATGAATTACTCTCCGATCAGGCCCTTTTCGAGGCATTGTATGACCATACGGAAGAGATTCCGAAGGAGGTTTCCGACCGGCTGGCTGCCTCTTTAAAACAATATCAGGAGACCTCGGCATGTAGGGAAACGCCCTTATACTCTTTGCAAAGCGATGCCGGGAATTCTCAGCGCAGCAAAAAATTGATATACTGGATCAGCAGTATCGCTGCGGTCGGATTACTGGGTATCGGATTGTTTTTTGCCACAAATCATCATGCTGAACCTACGCCACCGTACGCCGTGACAGATCCTGAAGAAGCTGCTGTAATCGCCGGGGAAGCCCTTCGCCAAGTATCGCTGAATCTGAATAAAGGAATTGCACAAATGCAGGCAGTGCAGCAGGATGTACAAAGATCAGATCAGATTCTTAAATCTTCTCTCAAATTTTGATAATAGACGGCCATTTATTATAGATCAACTTTAGCTAATACTTTTCTAAAAATCTAAAAAAATATCATCATGAAACTAAAAATTTTCTTCATTTCAATATGTGCTCTTTTCTGCCAGCTCAGTATGGCTCAGAGCGACCTGTTCAAACGTTATGCAGACAAAGAAGGCGTCACCTCCGTCTATGTTTCGAAAGCCATGATACAAATGGCTCCTGATGCTGTCAGTAATGCAGATCTGTATCTGAACAATATGAAAGGAAAAATAGAAGGAATACAGATTGTATCTTCTGGCAATCTTGCATTAAAAAATGAGATGGATGAATCTTTCCGAAAACTGATCGGCAATCAGCATGAAGAACTTATGCGCATCAAAGATGAATCAGGTGAACTGGTTACTTTTCACATTAAAAAAGAAGGAAATCTCATCACCGAATTAATTATGCTGGTCAATGAGGAAGATGAATTCTCCGCGATTCAGATTCTTGGAAAATTTACCATGCAGGATATTCAGGAAATCACGTCCAGAAAGGAAGGGGAAAAGACAAAATAAATCTCTTTTTAATGAATTTTACTGAAGATCTAAAGACACGATGCTAATTGATATTTAAAAAACATCATTTTGATGATTAATGGTGCTCCAGACAATAAAAAATTGAGGTAAATTCGGTTAATAAATGAAATAATCGAAAATGGAGCACCAGAAAATATTGGTTGTCGGAAGCTCAAATACCGACATGGTCATCCAAACCCGGAAATTTCCAATTCCGGGCGAGACCATTCTGGGAGGAAAGTTTTTTATGAATCCGGGAGGGAAAGGAGCCAATCAGGCAGTGGCCGCAAGACGTTTGGGAGGATCAGTTTCTTTTGTGGGAAAGATTGGAGAGGATATCTTCGGAAAGCAGGCGATGCAGTTATTGGAAGACGAAGGCATTAATGTCAGCTACGTAGCCGTTGATCCGGAAAATCCAAGCGGAGTAGCCATGATTACCGTAGATTCAGAAGCTGAAAACACCATTGTAGTTGCACCGGGCTCCAACGGAACCATGAGCCCTGCCGATTTTGACAAGGCGCTGCAAGAATTCGAATCTGCCGATTTTGTGCTGATGCAGCTGGAAATTCCTATTCCGACTGTAGAACACATTGCCCGTATAGCGGCTCAAAAGCATAAAAAAGTAATTTTAAATCCGGCTCCGGCTGCCGAATTAAATGATGAATTACTTAAAAATCTGCATATTATCACTCCCAATAAAACCGAAGCGGAAATATTGACCGGCATCAGGGTTTCAGACGAAACTTCCGCTTTACGAGCAGCCACAGTCTTGCATAATAAAGGAGTTAACATCGTAATTATTACTATGGGCGCTGCCGGCGCATTTCTGCTCGAAAACGGATCCTCGCGCATCATTCCGGCGCCGATCGTAAAAGCAGTAGATACCACCGCGGCCGGGGATACTTTTAATGGAGCCCTGGTAGTAGCTCTTTCGGAAGGAAAATCTTTAGAAGAATCTGTCGCTTTTGCAAACCTCGCCGCCTCTGTTTCAGTGACCCGTCCCGGCGCCCAGTCCTCCGTTCCCTATAGAAAAGAAATCAATCTTTCATCTAATTCCTTTCCCCATGAATAAATACATGTCATATCTTGTTATATTATTTATGGCTCTCTCTGCAATTGCATGCAGCAATATTCAGGAGGCCGATATGCAGGCTCTTTCGGCAGAGCAACTAAAAGATAAAATTGCCGGAGGATGGGCCGGTAAAATGGTTGGCGTTACCTATGGGGCTCCGACCGAATTCAGAGCCCAGGGCAAAACGTATGAGGATTCTATAAAATGGATTCCGTCTCACGTGAAAGGATCTATCGGACAGGATGATATTTATGTTCAGCTTACCTTCCTGATGACCATGGATCAATATGGGATGGATGCTCCGGCAAAAAAATATCAGGAATTGTTTGCTAAGGCCGGTTATCATCTGTGGCATGCGAATGTTCAGGCCCGTAAAAATTATTTTGACAGTATTTTCCCACCGCAATCCGGTCTTCCTGAATACAATATCCATGCCGATGACATTGACTTTCAAATTGAAGCGGATTATATTGGGTTCATGTGCCCTGGAATGCCCCGGACAGCCAATACAATTGCGGATAAAATAGGCCATATTATGAATTACGGAGATGGTGTATACGGAGGTATTTTTGTAGCCGCACTATACTCAGAGGCCTACTTTGAAGACAATATTCCCGCCCTGATTGATAAAGCACTGCTGTCTATCCCTGCAGAAAGCGAGTATTATAAGATTGTAAAGGATGTCATTCTGCTTCATGCTCAGTACCCGGAAGACTGGAGAGCGGCTTGGACGGAACTGGAAGCCAAATGGGGAAAAGTCCAGATTTGTGGGGCAGGAAGCACTTTTAATATTGACGCCAAACTCAACGGAGCCTATATTGTGATGGGATTGCTATACGGAGAAGGAGATCCGTTAAAAACCATGGAAGTTGCTACCCGCTGCGGACAGGACTCCGACTGTAATCCCTCCAATGCCATGGCCGTTTTGGGGGTCATCAAAGGCTTGAGCGGACTTCCGGCAGAATACCGGGAAGCCGTTACCGCCATCGGAGAAGAGCTCTTTATCAACACCGACTACTCGTTCAATAAAGCGGTAGATAAAACGTTGGAATACGCTCAGAAACTGATTCTTGAAAATGGAGGGAAAGTCTCCGGTACGGAGATAAGCATTAAGACCCAGTCTCCTCTGGCGCCAGCCTTTGAGGAATCATTCCCCGCATTGGTTTTTGATAAAAAGTCAGGAGTCTTTTCGAATGACGGATGGGAACTGAAAGGGAAATGGACCTCTTACGGAAAAGATGAGGCTAAAGTCAGCGGAACGGCCGGAGATGAAATCAGCTTTACGTTTGAAGGAACAGGAGTCTCCATCGTGGGCAACTGGCTCAGAGACGGAGGAAGAGCCGATGTATATGTAGACGGAACGTTTAAACGAATGATTGATTGCTATTTCTTTTTTTCACAGCAGGAACATCAGAACATGAATCTGTATCACATTACAAACCTTCCCTATGGAAAACATACCGTACGGTTGGTTGTAAAAGGAGAGAAAAGGCCTGAATCTGAAGGAACGAATGTGTATGTTTCAGAAGCGCTTGTGTTTAAAACAGCTGATAAGATCCATGAAGGATTTAAATTTTCGTTTCAGCAGTAAATCCTGCAAGAAAAGCTAAAAAATCAGCACAGAAATAATATCGAAATACACCGGAAAATCATGCAAAAAACAATCTGTTACGTCCTGATAGCCATTTTATTCTCATGCTTTTCAGAAGGATGCCGCCATGAAAAAGCCGAGCCTGTCAAAATTATCTTTGATTCCGATATGGGACCCGATTATGATGACGTAGGAGCC
>JAQVSH010000057.1 GCA_028700615.1 Bacteroidales bacterium | reverse complement strand
ATATACCCCGCCTTACGAGCTTCATCCAGGAAAAAATTAATCAAAGCCCTTTGCAGTCTGGCTCCCTGGGCTTTATATACAGGAAAACCGGCTCCGGTCAATTTTACCCCCAGTTCAAAATCTATGATATCATATTTCTTGGCCAATTCCCAATGAGGAAGAGCCTCTGAAGACAGTTCAGGAATCAGGCCTCCGGTCTTAACTACCACATTATCTTCGGCGGTTTTTCCGGCAGGCACCAATTTATAGGGAAGATTGGGCAATAAAACTATTTTTTCATTCATCCGGGTTTCAGCCTCAGTAAACCGGGTGTCCAACACTTTGGATGATTCTTTCAGTGAAGCTACCTTTTCCTTCAATTCATTGGCAGCGGCCTGATTGCCCTGTTTGAAAAGCACTCCGATTTCCTTTGCGATCCGGTTTTGCTCCGAAAGATTTCTTTCCAGTTCCAACTGCAGGGCTTTGCGCTGATCATCCAGCGAGATAATCTCCTCAATAATAGATTCGGCTGCAAAACCTTTTAATGCAAGCCCGGACAATGTCCGTTGCTTGTCTTCGCGAATTTGTTTTAAAGTCAGCATACTGATATATTTTAAACTTCAAAGATATTCAATTCTATAGTCGGGAAACCAACAAAATCAGTTTTTTATCATGGAGGGGATATCAAAAAAAGAGCCATCTTCAAAAGAAGACGGCCCTTTTCAAATATGATTCAAAAACTACTCTTCCGTAAAAGGAATCACAGAAACATAAGATCTTCCTCCGGCTTTCTTTTTGAAAGCAACCACTCCGTCAACCAGAGCGAACAAAGTATGATCTTTGCCAATGCCGACATTTTTGTCAGGATTATGAGGCGTCCCCCTCTGACGAACCAACACATTACCCGCCTTGCAGGTTTGTCCGCCAAATAATTTTACTCCCAGTCGTTTACTTTCTGATTCCCTACCGTTCCGGGAACTACCAACGCCTTTTTTATGTGCCATGGCTTATATTATATTAAAAGATTCTACTGATTAAGCATTAATACCTTCTATCAAAATCTCCGTCAGATCCTGGCGGTGACCATTTTGTTTCTGGTACCCTTTTCTTCTTTTTTTCTTAAAAACGATCACTTTGTCTGCACGAAGATGACTGACGATTTTGGCAGAAACAGAGGCTCCGTCCACAACAGGAGCTCCAACCTTCACCTGGCCACCCTCATCATCAAGAAGATATACCTTATCAAAACTCAAGCTGGTACCTTCTTCTCCTTCGAGACGGTGAACAAAAATTTTCTTATCTTTTTCAACCTTGAACTGTTGACCTGCGATTTCTACAATAGCGTACATCGTTTTGCTTTTTAAACTTGGGACTGCAAAGGTAAAAACTTTCCTGCAATCGCAAAATATTATGAACAATTTTTTGAACAATTGCATCTAAAATATTCTGCATAAGCCCCAACGCACCCTCTTTACAGAAAAAACAAAGAGACTCCGGCGACGCTCAGAATAGCTCCCCAAATCTCGGAACGGGAAACCTTTTGATGATAAAACCAGACCGAAGGAGCAATAATCAGGACCGGGGTCAGCGCCATTAAAGTGGCCGCCACTCCAACCGAGGTATACTGAAGCGCCAGCAGGGAAAAGGAAATCCCCAGAAAAGCCCCGAAAAAAGACCCGGTCGTAGTATAAAGCATCGCGGTTTTTGATTTCAAACCCGAAAAAACTGAATTCCAGCGCCCGGTAAGCGAAAAAAGCGCAAAAAAACAAACCGTGGCAGCAATCATTCTTACCTGGGTAGCTTCAAAAGGATCCAGACTCCCCACCCCGACTTTGCTCAGCACCAAACCGCAAGACTGTCCCACAGCACCACCTATTGCATAAAGAAAACCCCTCCACGGAAATTTCAATTTCAGCGAACCATTCTCCTTACCCAGAATCGCTAAAGCAATTCCGCTCAGCGTTACCATAATCGCCAGCATATTGATTACTGACAATTTTTCATCCAGAAAGACCCAACCCATAAACCCTGCCACCAGAGGAGCCAGCGTCATAATCAACTGTGAAAATCGGGATCCGATCAGCGTATAAGATTTGAACAGGCACATATCTCCGAGGAAAAGGCCGACCACCCCTGAAAGAGAAAGCCAGATCAACTGCTCCGCAGGCATATGAACCGGCAGAAATCTTCCGTAAAGTACCCGGGTATAAATACCCAGTAAAAGCATAGCTATCAGCAGACGAATCAGATTCATCGGCAGAGAGCCCATCATCTTCCCCGCCCGTTCAAAAGAAATGGCGCTGATGGTCCAGCAACAAGCTACCAGAAAAGAAATGAGTTCACCGAAATAAGGCATACAAAAAAAATTTAGCAAACCTAACAAAGTTTTGGATTCCCTCCAATCTGACAAAAAGTCTTATGTGACAGAAAAGGCCGGGAAGCCTCTATTTTGGCAAAGATTTTGCAGTACTTATTATAAATTATTTAACTCAATTACGATGTATACCTCTTGGATTATTTTTGGAGCTGTGATGATCATAAGTCTCATCGTCAGCCAGACCCTGAAAGCAAAATTTAAAGCCTTCTCACTGATACCGACCAATTATGGCCTTACAGGAAGAGATGTAGCCGAAAAAATGTTGAAAGATGCCGGGATTTATGATGTCAAAGTAACCTCAACCCCCGGACAACTTACGGACCATTATAACCCCCAGACCAAAACCGTCAACCTTAGTGAAGAAGTCTATAACCGGGCAAGTATAGCTGCCGCAGCGGTTGCCGCCCACGAATGCGGGCACGCCGTACAGCACGCCAGATCCTATGTACCTCTGAAACTCAGATCAGCCTTGGTTCCTGCCGTGAGCTTTGCTTCCCAATGGATGTCCTGGGTATTGCTGGCAGGGATTCTCCTTATAAATAGTTTTCCCCAGCTGCTTTTGTTCGGAATTATACTGTTTGCCATGACCACGGTATTCAGCTTTATCACTCTCCCGGTGGAAATCAACGCCAGCCAACGCGCACTGGCCTGGCTGAACCGCTCCGGAGTCACCAATTTTGAGACACACCCGAAAGCTGAAAGCGCCCTCAGATGGGCCGCCTACACCTATGTAGTCGCCGCCCTCGGATCGCTGGCCACCCTTTTGTACTACATCATGGTCTACTCGGGACGCAGGGAATAAAAAACTTCATACCACAATCATATAAAAAGACCGCCAAAGCGGTCTTTTTTATTTTCACAAATCATGCTTTTAGACACATAGTCCCGAAGCTCAGGTTTTGGGAGGAGGGTCTTCGGATCTGCGCTCCGGGGCAGCTCAACCCGCTTCGCTATTTCGCCCCTACGCTGAGGATCTGTCAGGGTGCTAGTAAATCATTCACTTTCAAGTTTCTCTATTTCTTCGATCTCCTTATTTATTTTTGCAAAACGTTCAATGATGGAGTATTTAAAAGTAATATAAATCGAAGATAAAAAAACTAGAAGTATTAAAGTAATCGGCAATATTGAATGCTTTGATAAAATTGGAATATTTGCCATCAGGAAAACGCCGGTCATACCAAATGGAGCAAAGAGGTAACCAAATTTTGTTATTTTAATTTTGTATTTCTCAACATGTTTTATATCCTTCTTTAACAAAGTAACCGGGTTGTTAAAATTCACTTTGTTAATTAATAGATAGTATCTAATCGCCCAATAATAGGTTATCAAAGCAAAGCTGCCAAATAACACAATACCCATATAAAAACTTATTTCATCACGAAATACAACGTTTCGAACCATAATAAACGGAATCATCACCATGGGTAAAATCAAAGTAAATCCGGCTTTTAATTTAATCCGGGTGATCATTTTCTCCGGTTTTGATTGCAACATTCTTCTAAGAATCTCTTTGTTCAGACTCATATTCTCTGATATTTTCTTATCGTATTGTTGCCAGATATTTTGTAGTTCTATTAATTCCATGACTTTAATTTTTAGTAACCACCAAATTTTTTATTTGTTCTTTAATACGGCTAATCCTTGTGCCCACATTTGTCCTGGAAATACCGGTAATATCAGATATTTCATCGTGTGAGTTGCCGTCGAGATAGAGTAAAATAATGGCTTTATTAATCTCATTCAACTCATTTATACATTGATATAAAACCTCAATGTCTGATGAGTTATCTTGTTCAATTAACCATGGGAAGGAGTCGTCTTTCTTAAATTCATTGATGGAGAAGAACAATGAATCATGCTTCTTTCCCCTTTTGTAGTTCATAGCTGTATTCAAAGCTACCCGATAAACCCAGGTGGAGATTTTTGAATTGCCATTGAAACTCTTAAAGGATTTCCACAATTCAAGAGTTATATCATTGATTAAGTCTTCCCGATCTTGAGCAATTGTTGTATAGGCTCTTGAAATTTTCAATATAATTCCAATATTCTTTTCAAGAATATCCAGGAATTGGTCTTTATGATCTGTCATCAATTCATTCTGTTACTCTTTGGTTAATACATCAGGTAGTGTACACTTTATAATCCAATTAGTAACAAATCATGTCAAAAAATCACAGGTGAAGGCATCTTTTTTATGGTTGCCAACATCTCAAGATACAATTCATAAAAACAAGAAAGAAACTGAAAATATGCCCTCAGCCCCGGCAAGGTCTATTCATTGCTATCTTTAGCATAAGCAAACCCAAACCCTTTTTCATGGCGTTCGTCCTGAAGTTTTCCCCACGACTCCCAGCCTTTCTCACGTAAAATAGCATTGTCGTGTTTAAGCATCGGGTAGCCTTCAAAAAATTCCTTAAAATACTCACAAGGATAACTTTCGCACAATGCACACATTTCCACATTTTTTTCTTTTGCACACAATCTGACTTTGCAGGCCGGATTTCCACTTCCTGCTTTACACGAGATACAAACCCCTTCAACGGACATGCCTTTTAGAAACGACCAAAATTTTTCGCCATCGGGAAAGAATGACATAATTCCTTCAAATCCCAATTTACTCATTTCATCATACAAAACTTTCGCCGCAGGTTCAACTTTTACTTTGACCGCACAATTACCACAGTAAAGGCCGCAGTGACAAGCATATTTTCTGTCCATATTTCTATCTTTTTAATTTTTAAATCGCATTTTCAACTTCTTTGTCCCATTGTTCTTTCTAGCATACTCGCTAACTTTTCACGCTTATTTATTTCTCATTTAAATAATCACTTGTGGTCTTAACCGTTGCATAGAAATAATTCAATGCGGCCAAAAAGCTTTTCTGAACTTCTTCTGCTTTTACAATCTGTCCATTTATTTCTTGGTCTTTAGTCGCACAGGCATCTCCAATCAATAGGATATTAAAACCATAATCTTTTGCTGCTCTTGCGGTTGCATCAACGCACATATGGGTCATCATGCCACAAATAACCAAATTAGTTATTTTTTCACCCTTTAAATAATCAAGCAATTCCGTTTCTCTAAAACTATTTGGGTAATGCTTAACAATGATCTTTTCCTTTCCTATGGGTTTGACATGGTTATGTATTTCTGCTCCTTTTGTATTTGGCAGGAAAAAAGTGGCTGTCGGGCTTGTTGCAATATGTTGTATATGAATTATCGGGAAGCCATCCGCTCTAAAACTTTCGAGAATTAATTTGGCATTACTACTTGCTTTGTCTGAACCGACAAGCGGCATAGTCCCTTGATCGAAATAATCATTCTGAATGTCAATAATGATCAATGCTGTTTTCATATTTTGTCCTATTTGGTGCTGTTGCGAAAATCCCAAATTTGGCATTAAATAATAAATTGCTAAAATTAAAATGATCTGTTTCATGGGTGGTTGATTTTTTTATACTGAGACATATCGGCCGGTAGTATGAAATCCTTGGAAATTACGGAGCACTTCACCATCAAGGGACCACCAACTTTGATGCGAGAAACACTGTTTGAATAACCACATAAAAACCAATGTTTTATAACGCATTTCATGTATTGGCGTTTTGTTGTCAATCATTTTTTTGCCTTTTAAATTTGCTGCAATGTCTTGTCTGTCGTACGTTGGAACATACACAATCTTTGATAAGCTTTGGTTATAGCGATGGTTCGTATAGCATGGAATGTGTGGGCTATGCTACATGGACTGTATGTGCCATTATTACAATCATTATGCAACTTCCTGTTTGTACAAATGTTTCTGAAACTCTATAAACAGTCTGCTTATGTTTGCCGCGTCTCCCAAAATCTCTTTTGCATCTTCTAATGATTGATACTTGTTTGTCAGCAAGATTGGAAGTTTCTCCTGGTCGAGTTCGTCAACTCCTGTTTCAATGTATTTGCTCAATACGAATGAAATAAACTCTTTCTGCTTGTCATTGAGTAAGGTGAAAATGGTCGCTTCAGCTGCTTTGACTCTCGCTTCTCTTGTCATTGCGATATAGTCGCCATTGAAAACATATTCCAGCACATCGTATAAGTCGCTTTTTTCCATATCAACCAACTTTTGCAAAGTCAGCAAATCGTCTTTGGGAAACCCTGCTGCATCTATATTCTCTAATAAAATCTTTCTGGTTATCGGAGTGCTCCATAGCTTCCGCAATTCTTCTTCGTCTTTGAAAAGTTTAGGTAATTCACCAAACAGATTATTCAAAAATTCTTCTGCTGAAATGGGTTTTCCGTCCACACTCCAAAACGAAGTGGATACCATGTATTTTATTTCTCTTTCTTTTCCGTTCTTGAGTTTTATTTTTACTTTTTTCTTACATACACAAGGACTTTGACCGCATTTGTAACAAGGTGGTGGCGGTTCTTTAATGCAAATACAAGGTCTTTGACCACAAACAGGACAAGGGTTTGATGGTTTTTTCTCGCAAATGCAAGGATTTTGGCCACATATTTTACAAGGTTCTTCTTCTATCGGTTCACCGTCCCATTCTGGATCAGAGAAATGTTTGTAAGCATCCACAAAGTCGTAAATGGTAAAAAATGCTTTGCCATCAAACAAACGTGTACCACGTCCAACGATTTGTTTAAACTCAATCATTGAGTTAACTGGGCGAAGCAAAACGATGTTTCGAATGTTCCGTGCATCAACTCCTGTGGAAAGTTTCTGCGAAGTAGTAAGAATGGTTGGTATTGTTTTTTCGTTGTCCTGAAACTCTCTTAGCAATCTTTCGCCGTCTTCTCCGTCATTGGCTGTTACACGAACGCAATAAAATGGGCCTTTGCTTTTGGCGTTTTGGTTTACCAAATCCCGAATCAATGCTGCGTGTGCTTGATTGGCACAAAATATAATGGACTTTTCATTTTGGTTGGCTTCTTCCAAAAAGATATTTACACGCTTGGCTTCTCGTTCTACAATTTCAATGGTGCGGTTAAAGTCTTTTTCTTCGTATAGTTTGCCTTCTTCAATTTCACCCTCTACAATAGTATCGTCCGAAGTGTAGCGGTAATCGTCTAAGGTTGTTTTAATACGTTTTACTTTGAATGGTGTTAAAAAACCGTCATTGATACCTTCTTTTAAAGAATAGATGTAAACAGGTTCGCCAAAGTAGCGGTAAGTGTCCACATTGTCTTTTCGCTTGGGCGTAGCGGTTAAACCCAATTGTACAGCCGGACTAAAATATTCCAAAATGCCACGCCAGTTGCTTTCGTCATTAGCTCCGCCACGGTGGCACTCGTCAATAATGATAAAATCGAAGTAGTCGGCTGGATATTCGCCAAAATACGGTGCAGGTTTCCCGTCTGCATCCGTTCCACTCATAAAGGTTTGAAAAATGGTAAAGAAAATACTGCCATTGGTTGGCACTTTTCCGTTTTTCTTAATCTCGGTTGGTTTTATACGTACCAAAGCATCTTCGGGAAATGCAGAAAATGAATTGTAAGCTTGGTCGGCTAAAATGTTTCTATCGGCTAAGAATAAAATTCTCGGTCTGCGGCTGCCGTCTCTATTCAAATTCCAACGAGTTTGAAACAGTTTCCAAGCAATTTGAAAAGCAATTGCCGTTTTTCCTGTTCCTGTGGCAAGCGTTAGCAAAATCCGTTCTTTGCCGTTTGCAAGTGCTTCCAACGTATTTTTAACAGCTATTTCCTGATAATATCTGAGTTGCCAGGTACCGCTTTTATCCTCAAACGGCACATTGGCAAATTGCTCTCTCCAGTTGTTTTGCTCGGCAAATGTTTTGTTCCAAAGTTGTTCGGGGCTTAAAAAGTCGGATACCAAACCTTCTTCGCCCGTTTTCATACAGATTTGGTAAATTTTTTTTCCGTTGGAGCTATAAGTGGTCTCTAATTGCAGTTTTTGAGCGTATTTTTTGGCTTGCATTACACCTTCGCCAACTTCAATCTCATCACTCTTGGCTTCTACTATAGCGAGTTTGATGCCTTTATACACCAATACATAATCGGCAATTTCTTTTTTGCCATGCCCACCGCCTGTTTGTATTTTACCTTGGGTTATATAGTACTCACGAAGGACTTGAGAGCCTTCTACAACGCCCCAACCACAAGCCTTTAACCTGGGGTCAATAAGTTCAGCTCTTGTTTCCGCTTCGTTCATTTCTTTTCTTTTATCAAATGACCATCAAATAAAATCGGGATGCTAATCACATGACCATCACATAAGAAAATATTGATATTCTGGGTTTTAAGCAATCTGACAATATCCCCTGTCACATAACTATCACATAAGAATTTTGAGGTTGTCAAATAATCATCAAATAAGCTTTTAAGCCCAAAATGGTATGTAGCTGGCATATTTTCTCGATTTACTGTCCGGGTCATCTTCTTTAATCACTTTTTCATCAATCGCATCTCTAATAATTCTTGAAGCAATTGAATAGTTATGGTCTTCAATTTTAAAACGTTCTCTTAAACTTTGATTGGTCATTTTTTCGTTCGAAACGTATTTCAGACAGGCGTGTTGATAGCAAGCCCTCACCCTGTCTTTTTTGTCCATATCGTTAAGTGGCATATAATTAAACATGGTAACATTAGTTCTGTTTTCGCCAATAACAACATTTATAGCCGGAAGTTGAAATAACTCGTTGTAAAAAATAACCTTATCTAATCCACTGCCTTTTTCTTCGCAAAAGCCCATACGACGCATTAAATCAGCCAGTTTTTCATTACGCGAAATATATTCATCAATAAATCGTTCGGGCTTAATAAGTGGATTGCCGGGGTTGGATATATCAATGCGGTCGGAATAAATCTCTACCATTGGAAACCCTTTTTCAGCAAAATTCTGATGAATAAGGGCATTGGCAACAAGTTCACGTATAGCTATTTCAGGATACATCCGGGTTTCTTTCCTTAAGGCTTTACCTATTTCTTCGTTAGCAGGCAACTGACTATTAATCCAATCAACAAGCCCCTCAAAGCCAACGGCATATCCCTTACTGCCAATTTGTTCTCTTATGGTTTCGATTTTATTTTTCCCTTTGTACACTATCACCCTTACCGATTTGCGATGTACGGCTTCAAAATCAGTAAGGTTTTTAGCAAAAAGTATAGCCCCCAGTTTTGTTATACTAAAAGTAAATTTATCTTTAACTATCAGTCCTTCAGTTAAGAATTTATCAATCACCCCTTGTTGATTTGAAGGATA
>JAQVSH010000056.1 GCA_028700615.1 Bacteroidales bacterium | reverse complement strand
CTCAAGCTTTACGATGAGCCTGTACGCAACTGGCTCAAGGTTCACTGGCTCAAGAGAACCAGGAAGCAGGCTGCATAATCATAACAGCACACACTTCAAAAGTGATAACAAGCACTGCGAGTGGATATCGCAGTGCTTGTTTTTTTATGCCACGTGCAGTTCATCAGTAGCTTCAGGGCCTGTGGGATACCGCCCTATTCCTCCTGCTGCGCAAACTCATCCCGCGCACCATGGGAATCCTGACCGGCGGAAGAATACAATCGTAAGAAACCAAAAAAGCAAGCAGGTCATGACGACTTACTTGCTTTGCTTCGTAGGCCCAACAGGACTCGAACCTGTATTTAAAGTTTAGGAAACTTTCGTTCTATCCCTTGAACTATGGACCCTTAGTGGCTGCAAATATAAGGATTGTTCTCCAATTTGCGGATTTTTTAGCGATATTTGGGCCTCAAAGTTGAACATCAACGAACTAATCTTGTTTATTCATTATAACATAAACTATTATTCTATGAACAAACGTGTTCTTTTAATGATTCTCGATGGATGGGGCCTGGGTAAAAAAAACAGAGCTGATGTCATCAATACGGTCGGAGCTCCTAATGTAGAACGACTTACAAAGAATTACCCCCACTCCTATTTGCTCGCTTGCGGAGAAGATGTAGGTCTTCCTGAAGGACAAATGGGAAATTCCGAAGTGGGCCACCTGAATATCGGGGCCGGCAGAGTGGTATATCAGGATCTGGTTAAAATCAACATTGCCTGCAGGGATAACTCCATTTTAAAAAATACGGAAATTGTCAACGCATTCACTTACGCCAAAGAGAATAAAAAACAAGTCCATCTGATGGGATTGGTTTCTGACGGAGGCGTACATAGTTCTCTCGACCACCTGTTTAAGCTCTGTGATATTTCCAAAATCTACGGTATTGATAAAACTTTTGTCCACTGCTTTATGGACGGAAGGGATACCGATCCGAAAAGCGGGAAGGGTTTTCTGAAACAACTGGAAGACCATATGGCTAAATCAACAGGAAAAATAGCTTCTGTAATAGGCCGGTTCTATGCCATGGACAGAGACAAACGCTGGGAAAGGGTAAAGATTGCCTATGACCTCCTGGTTCAGGGCGAAGGAACTCCCATGACCTCCGTCCAGGACGGAATTCAGGCCTCTTATGATGCCGGGGTCACCGACGAATTCATCAAGCCTCTGGTCTCTGTAGACTCCAAGGGAAAGCCGATCGGAACTATTCAGGAAGGAGATATGGTCATTTTCTTCAATTTCAGAAATGACCGGGCCCGCGAACTGACCATTGTCCTAACACAGCAAGACATGCCGGAACAAAAGATGCATACCCTTCCTTTATACTATTGCACCATGACGCCCTATGATGCCACTTTTAAAGGACTGCATATTTTATACGACAAAGACAATGTCCTCAATACCCTGGGAGATGTTGTTTCTAAAGCCGGGAAAAAACAATTGCGCATTGCAGAAACTGAAAAATACGCCCACGTCACTTTCTTTTTCTCCGGAGGCCGTGAAGCGCTTTTCGAAAATGAAGAAAGAATCCTCGTACCCTCTCCTAAGGTAGCTACCTATGATCTCCAACCTGAAATGAGTGCATATCAGGTAAAAGACAAACTGGTAGACGCACTGAAATCTCAAAAATTTGATTTTATTGCTTTAAACTTTGCCAACGGGGACATGGTGGGTCATACCGGAATTTATGAAGCCATCGGAAAAGCTGTCAAAGCCGTGGATGAATGTGTAGGTGAGGTAGTGGCCGCTGCACAAGCCAACGGATATACAGTGTTGATCACCGCTGATCACGGAAATGCCGATAATGCCATCAATGAAGACGGAACGCCCAACACAGCGCATTCTCTGAACCCGGTTCCTTTTATCGTGGTAGATGAAGATGTCAAACAGGTAAATCATGGTATTCTGGCAGATATTGCTCCCACGATCCTGAAACTGATGGGGATTGAACGTCCCGTCGAAATGACCGGGAAAGCGCTTATATAAGAGAATTTGACCCATGGCAAAAGCCTGTTTATCTTTAGGAGGAAACACCGGGGATCGCGCAGCGTATCTGCGGCAGGCTATGGATCAGATCAAACTGAGAACAGGACCGTTGGTGTCCTGTTCTTCTGTTTATGAGACGGAGCCTTGGGGATACGAAGATCCCTCCCCGTACTACAACCAGGTGATCATTGTGGATACCCGGCTGGAACCGCAGGCACTGCTCAAAACAATCCGTGAAATTGAAACGGAACTGGGACGCCGAAGAAATATTTCGGGGTATGAACCCCGGACCATCGACATTGATATCCTTTTGTATGAGGACCTGATACTCAAAGAATCCGGGCTGGAAATTCCTCACCCCCGTATGCATTTGAGAAATTTCATATTAGTGCCCCTCACAGAAATTGATGCTGAAATGATACACCCTTCTCTGAAAAAAACTGCGGGGGAATTGTTGTCAGCATGTCCGGATACACTCAGCGTCAGAAAAATAGAAAACAAAACAGAGACAAAAAAACCGGGATAAACCCGGTTTTTTTGTCTCTGTTTCATCGTTCCGGAAACCCTATAAGGTTTACAACGTTTTCAGTAAAATTTCGACAATCTGCCGACCGGCTTTGGCCACGGAAGTCCCGGGACCAAAAATAGCCACAACCCCTGCATCATAAAGGAATTGATAATCCTGTGCAGGAATCACTCCACCGGCGATTACCATGATGTCCTCACGGCCCAGTCTCTTAAGCTCTGCAATCAAAGCAGGAGCCAGTGTTTTATGACCGGCGGCCAGAGAAGAAACCCCTACTACGTGGACATCATTTTCAACAGCCTGTTTTGCAGCCTCAGCGGGAGTTTGGAACAAAGGACCCATATCCACATCAAAACCCAGATCGGCGTATCCGGTAGCTACCACTTTAGCTCCGCGGTCATGACCGTCCTGACCCATTTTGGCGACCATGATACGGGGCTGACGTCCCGACTTACGGGCAAACTCTTCCACCAGCTTTTTGGCATCCTGAAAATCGGGGTCTTCCTGGCTTTCCGAGGAATAAACCCCTGAGATAGTTCTAATCACGGCTTTATATCTTCCTGAAACGGTTTCAATAGCATCTGAAATTTCTCCCAAAGTAGCACGAAGTTTTGCGGCTTCAACCGACAAGGCCAGTAAATTTCCTTCACCGGTCCTTGCAGATTCAGTAATAGCAGCCAAAGCGGCATTTACAGCTTCCTGATTACGGTTAGCCTTCAATGTCTTCAGGCGCTGAACCTGTTGATTCCGAACCGCAGTATTATCAATTTCCAGAATTTCAAGAGGATCTTCTTTATCCAGACGGTATTCATTCACCCCGACAATTTTGTCGCGTCCGGAATCAATACGGCCCTGTTTACGGGCAGCAGCCTCCTCAATCCTGAGTTTAGGAATCCCGCTTTCTACGGCTTTGGTCATACCTCCGAGCGATTCAACCTCTTCAATCAACGCCCATGCTTTTTCTACCAAATCACGGGTCAGGGATTCTACATAATAAGAACCGGCCCAGGGATCAACCTCCTTACAAACCTGCGTCTCTTCCTGAATATAGATCTGAGTATTTCTTGCAATACGGGCAGAAAAATCTGTAGGCAAAGCGATGGCCTCATCCAATGCATTGGTATGCAATGACTGGGTATGTCCCAGTGCAGCAGCCATTGCTTCCACACAGGTACGGGTTACATTATTGTATGGATCCTGTTCGGTAAGGCTCCATCCCGAAGTCTGGCAATGCGTACGCAAAGCCATAGACTTATTGGATTTAGGATCAAATTGTTTTACGATTTTGGCCCACAGCATACGTGCGGCCCTCATCTTGGCAATTTCCATAAAATGGTTCATTCCGATCGCCCAGAAAAAAGACAGGCGCGGAGCAAACTGATCCACGGTCAGCCCGGCTTTGATCCCGGTACGAATATATTCCAGACCATCTGCCAGGGTATAAGCCATTTCAATATCCGCAGTTGCACCTGCTTCCTGCATGTGATAACCGGAAATTGAAATGGAATTGAATTTAGGCATATGATTGGAAGCAAATGAGAAAATATCCCCAATGATACGCATACTCATTTCCGGAGGATAGATATAAGTATTCCGGACCATAAATTCTTTCAAAATATCATTCTGAATGGTTCCGGCCAGTTCTTCCAGTTTTGCACCCTGTTCCAGGGCAGCCACAATATAAAAAGCCATAATAGGAAGGACAGCCCCGTTCATCGTCATAGAAACAGACATTTGATTGAGCGGAATCTGATCGAAAAGGATCTTCATATCCTCTACCGAACAGATGGACACTCCCGCTTTTCCTACGTCACCGACTACTCTTTCATGATCGGCATCATAACCGCGGTGTGTAGCCAGGTCAAAAGCAACCGACAAACCTTTTTGTCCGGCGGCAAGATTCCTGCGATAAAAAGCATTGGACTCCTCAGCGGTTGAGAAACCGGCATATTGACGAATAGTCCAGGGTTTCTGAACATACATGGTTGAATAAGGCCCGCGCAAAAAGGGAGGCAAACCGGCAGCATAGTCCAGATGTTCCATACCGGCTAAATCTTCGCGGGTATAAACCGGTTTTACCGGAATTTGCTCAGGAGTTGTCCAGTTTTTTTCAACACCCTTTTGTTTCTCCCAATCCCTGATATTCGCGGAGGAAATGGAAGTATTGAGTTTTATATCTTTAAAATTTGGCTTCATTTTCAATAAATTTTAGATTAAGCGATCCCCAACAGGTGTTGATATCCCTGTAATGATTCTAACACATTCTGTCCGGCGAAAATGAAATTTTCAATACCGGCCGCCTTGAGTTCATCTACCAATGCTTTGGGATAACCCGCCAATACAAAAATGGCCTTCCCGGCAAGTAGTTTAACCGCTTCCGGAGCCAAAGCCTGATATTCCTCATCACTGCTGCAAAGCACCACAATATCCGCATTGGCAGCCAATGCAGCGGCAACTCCCTCGGATACAGAACTAAAACCATTATTGTCGATCACCTCAAAACCGGCTACGGCAAAGAAATTACAGGCAAATCCTGCACGAGCCTTACGCATGGCCAGATTACCGATCGTGAGCATAAATACTTTAGGACGCTTAGCACTGCGTTCTGTAACCAGACGAAGTTCCTCAAAAGCCGCACCTAACCTTAAAGATTTAATAGGTTTTGCCACATGATCAGCGGCACAGCAACCCGATTTACCACATTTTTTATCCGTTATTTTAGGAGCGATCCATTCATTGAAATTGGCATATTGGTTAGTACCCAGCAAAACCTCTTTGCGTTTAGCCATCGCATCTAATCGCTTAGCAGCAGATTCTTCCACTTTTGCCTGAATCAGTCCCTCTTTCATGGCCTGAATATATCCGCCTTTATCCTGAATTTCCAGGAACAGATTCCATGCATGTTCAGCCAGAGATCCGGTCAGGTTTTCAATATAATAAGAACCTGCCGCCGGGTCGGAAATTTTATTGAAATATGCCTCTTCTTTCAGAACAATCTGCTGATTTCTGGCAATTCTTTCTGCCATGGAATCAGACGCTCCGTAAGCAGCATCAAAAGGCTTGGCTGAAATCGAATCTGCGCCTCCCAGGGCTGCCGACATGAGTTCAGTAGTCGAACGGAGAATATTCACGTGAGGATCATACAGGGTCATATTCCAAAGGGCAGTTTCGGCATGGATCTTCATGTAACAGATATCATCTCCTGAAGGATTATAAGCCTTTACTATATGCGCCCACAACATTCTGGCGGCCCTGATCTTAGCCATTTCCATAAAATAATTGGAACCTGCGGCAAATTGGAAAATCATTCTGGGAGCCACATCGTTCACTGAACAACCGGCTTCTGTAAGTTGACTGAGATATTCAACTCCCATAGAAAGGCCATACGCCAATTCCTGAACAGCAGTCGCCCCTGCATTCTGAAAATAACCGGCATTCACTCCGATCACGCGCAGACAAGACTGAGATTTTGCAAGGTCAATCAATTTTTTAAGATCCTCCAGAGGAAAATCATTGGTTTTTCCATAACAACCGCAACGGGCAAGACTTCCGAGGGGATCATAAAAAATAACCGCCTTTTGTGCTTTACCCTGAGCTAATAGAGCTTCCAGCAAAGAAACCGGAGCATTTTTAACATAAAAATATACCCGAACTTTTTCAGTGTTAATACCCTTTAGTAAAACAGCAGTATCAGGGACTTGTTTTAATGGTCCGTGAAAATGAAATCCCACGGAATCCGCACCCTTAGAAAGAGCCTCCAGGGCAGCGGCGTTCGCCTCTTTTTCATCACAAACACAGAAATCCTGACGAATTTCCCAATCGTTGTTTTTTATTCTTTTCCCTCTGACAAAAGGAAATTCACCTGGTAACGCGCCCAAATAACGGAGGGATGAAAGATTCTCGCTACGATAATAAGGGCGAATACTGAAACCCTCATTGGTCCGCCACACTAATTTTTTTTCGTAGTCCGCACCCTTCAAATCAGTGGTAATTGCATTTTCCCACTGCGCAGTCGTTACAGGCGGAAATTCTGAAAAAAGTTTTTTATCCGACATAACTATTATGAGATTGGTTATAATAATCTAAAAAAGAGTGCCAAATTTAGCACTATTTTTTCACAATAAGCCGGAAAAACGAGGTTTATCCTCTGAGAATAACACAGAAAACCCATCAAAGTCCCGAACAAAGATCATTCACTTCATCGAGAATTTGTTGTTTCCTTCGTGGCTGAAGCCCTGGAAAATCCAAAGCATCGGGTTCCTGAATCAATTGGCGGCAAATTACAATATTTCTTTCCATAAGCATTTGTTTTTCAACATTCGTAAGCCTGGAAAGCACGGTAATGGGAAAAATCCTTTCCCTGTCAATAATTTCCTTCAATCCATTTCCGGCAGGATAATCCCAGCTAAGGAGATGTAAACCGGAACATATTCCAAAATCAATGGCATCAGAAGTAAAACGGGTATTGGTCGCAATCCACCCATAAAAAGAAAAATCTTTAAATTCCGGCAGGGTTTTCCGGTATTTAATAATATCATCCACCCGGGAACGAATATACAAAGGGACCTGAACATTGGCATTTTTTCCGGTACTCAGATAATATTTACATTCCACAAAAAATTGTTTGTTTTCCTTGGTTGCAACCACATCCACCTCATGGGTCACACAATGTCCCTGAAGTACCTGATCTACCTCCACGGTAAAACCCTGTAAACGGGTGATCTCCGCCACAAGCCGCTCAAAAGGAAATCCTGTGGGTCCGAGTTCCATAATGGCTTTTTTCAGTTTGTAACGTGAAGCCGAACTTGGAGTCTTTTTGCGTAAGATAGAAAAAGCCCGGGTATAAATCTGTTTGGTGGTAATACCTTCATGCAGCCAATCCTGCAGATCATCAGAAATATCCCGGATTAAAGCATCGCCGGCTCCGGCATTTCTCAATGAATTCTCAAACTTAGACCGGGAAAAAGGTTCCAGATCCCCTGACGCTTTTTTTACCAGTGGAATATTTTGCATTGCCTTTCATTTATAATCTTTACTTCTGTAAAGATACAAAAGTGCTGCCGGGATTCCTATTTTCCGAGGGATTTACGCGCCACCGAAAACCAGATTCCGGAAAAAAAGGTAATGGATCCAAAAATCAGAAAAGTATGAGGAATACCCAGTCCGCTGGCAATCCCTCCCGCCAGAAGATTTCCGATGGGCTGAGCGCCCATAAGAGCCATAGCATAAAAACTCATCACCCGGCCACGTTTATTGTCCTCGGCAATCGTCTGTATCACCGTATTCATAGCAGACAAAGAAAGAATCATGGATAGCCCGCAAAAAAATAAAATAAAGAGAGAGAGATACAGTACGGAGGAAAACGAGGCAAGCAAAACGGAAACGCCAAATAAAGTAATATTCAAAGCAATCAACTTTTCCAATCCTATCACAGAGCGTCTCGAAGCCATGTACATCGAACCGATCAGGGCGCCTGCACCCAGGGATGACATCAGGAAACCCAGAGTATCTGACCCTCCGAGCAATATTTCCTTCGCATAAGCCGGCAGCAACACAATAAAAGGGAACCCGAACAAACTGAGTATAGCCACAGTGAAAATAAGAGTTCGGATAGGCACCGACTGAAACGTATATTGAAATCCCTCCCTGAAACTTTTCCAAAAATCATTTTGTTGAGAAACAGCCTGTTTATTCGAAATATGTATCTTCATCAGAGCAGTGATCACAGCGATAAAACTCAGCGCATTGAGTAAAAAACAGATTCCTTCGCCGACCAGGGCAATAATAAACCCTGCGATAGCCGGGCCTATCAACCTGGCTCCGTTGAAAATAGCAGAATTTAAGGCAATCGCGTTACTCAGATCCTCCGGTTTATCAATAAGATCTATAACCAAAGATTGACGGGCAGGCGCATCAAAAGCACTGATAATTCCGAAAACCAGGCTCAAAACGAGAATATGCCACACCGCGATCAGATGGAACAACACCAGCAACGCCATGACCGAAGCCTGTATCATAAAAAACGTCTGCGCCAGAATCATAATTTTCAGCCGGTCATACCGGTCAATCCACACACCCGCAAACGGAGACAAAACAAAAGTCGGAATCTGGGTGGTAAAACCGATTAATCCCAAAAGAAAAACAGATCCGGTCAATCTATAGACCAACCAGCTCAGGGCAATATTCTGCATCCAGGTACCCAGCAGAGAAATCCCCTGACCGGTAAAATAAAGCCGGTAATTTCTCGATCGAAGCGAAGAAAAAATAGTTCTAATTACCTGAAATTTATTTGAATCCATTTAATTTCAGCAATTTTTGATGTTTTAATCAGAGAAAATGCTAACTTAGGTATAATAAATCCGTCCCGGCCTTTATTTGGAACGATTTTATTCGTAAGGCAGTTAATTTTAGAATATGCATAATTTAGCGTTACTAAGCAATCAGCTGGAAAGGGCTATTTTATCGCTGAACAGGGAGGATGCAGAAAGTATTATCAGAGAAGCCTCCGGGAAGAATAGCCTTTCACATGTTTCAGAACAACTGGTGTCCCTCACCCTGCAACGGATAGGTGAAGCATGGGAAGATGGCAGGCTATCCCTGTCGCAGGTATATATGAGTGGCGTTATTTGTGAAGAAATTATTGATCAAATCACACAATTAGAAAATATACCGAAAAAAGACCATCCTAAAATGGCCATTGGCGTATTTGAGGATTTTCATATGCTTGGCAAACGGATTATCTACTCAACCCTAAAGAGTTGCGGTTTTGAACTCATGGATCTGGGAGGAGGATTAAGTATTGAAAAACTGGTTGACACCGTTCAGAAAGAAAATATTAAAATATTGCTTCTTTCCGTACTCATGCTGCCCTCTGCGCTGCACATAAAATCACTGAAAGAGAAACTTGCAGAAACGGATGTAAAAATCATTGTCGGAGGTGCACCTTTTCGGTTTGATGACCGGCTTTGGATTGAAGTAGGTGCAGATCCCACCGGGAAAGATACTGCGGAAGCCATTGCTTTGGTAGAAAAATTTATAGAGAAGACATCATGAAATCTGCAGGAATGACCTCCATGGAACGGGTTCTGAAG
>JAQVSH010000055.1 GCA_028700615.1 Bacteroidales bacterium | reverse complement strand
CGTGGCCATATAACCCGATAGCAAACTACCGATTACACACCCTATCAATGCACTGGAGGCTGTAATTCCATGCCAGAACTTATTGTAGCCAAATCCTCCTCCGGTAAAAAAGGCTTCTAATCCTTTTTCAGCCCCGGAGATTACCGCTGTATCATATCCAAAAAGCAGACCACCCAGGACAGCAACTAAAACTATGCTGGTGAGATATAACGGACTTCCCTGTATATTTGAAGTTGCCATACAAACTCCCGGTTAAATATACATATTCAACAGCGCTTCATACAGTTCCTGCTTACCGCTGATCTGAGCGGGAGAGCCGTCACGGAGAGCGATTGCACGAAGATCTTCAAGGGTCAGTTTTCCGTCTTCAAACAACTTGCCTTCTCCCTGATCAAATGAAGCATAACGTTGTTTACGCATTTTCAGATAATCGGAGTCTTCAAGAATAGCTGCTGCAGCTTCCAGGGCACGGGCAAAAGTATCCATCCCCGAAATATGAGCGATAAAAATATCTTCCAGATCGGTAGAATCACGACGGGTTTTGGCATCAAAATTGGTTCCGCCGGTAGTAAATCCGCCTGCAGACAAAATCACCAGCATCGCCTGGGTCAGTTCATAAATATCCACAGGGAACTGATCGGTATCCCATCCATTCTGATAGTCACCGCGGTTTGCATCAATACTTCCCAGCATACCGGCATTGGCAGCCATCTGTAATTCATGTTCAAAAGTGTGACCGGCCAATGTGGCATGGTTTACTTCAATATTGATCTTGAAATCTTTATCCAAACCATAATAACGCAGGAAACCGATAACCGTTTCCGAATCAAAATCATACTGATGTTTGGTAGGTTCCATGGGCTTAGGTTCAATCAGGAAAGTCCCTTTAAAACCGTTTTTACGTGCATAATCACGAGCCATTGTTAACATCCTGGCCAGATGTTCTTTTTCACGTTTGGAATCGGTGTTCAAAAGAGTCATATACCCTTCACGGCCACCCCAGAATACATAGTTCTCCCCCCCCAGGGCTATGGTTGCATCCAGAGCATTCTTCAACTGGGTTCCTACCCATGACAATACCTTAAAATTAGGATTGGTAGCAGCTCCGTTCATATAACGCGGATTGCTGAATACATTGGCTGTCCCCCATAACAGCTTAATTCCCGAAGCGGCCTGTTTTTCTTTTGCGTAAGCCACCATTTGCTTCATACGATCTTCATACTCTTCAACCGTATTTCCGGGATCTACCAGATCCACATCATGGAAGCAATAAAAAGGAATACCGATTTTGCTCATAAACTCAAAAGCAGCGTCCATTTTGGCTTTAGCCCGTTCAATAGGACATTCGCCTGCATTCCATGGAAATTGCTTGGTGCCTGAACCAAACTGATCGCCCCCTTCAGCACACATCGTATGCCAATAAGCCATAGCGAAACGCATATGATCTTTCATGGATTTACCCATGACCTTTTTGTTCGCATCATAATAACGAAATGCCAAAGGATTTTTAGAAGCCTTTCCTTCAAATTTAATTTCCCCTATCCCCGGGAAATATTCTTTACTGCCCAATACAATCTTGCTCATAACTGGTCATTTTAAAATTAAACAATATATAGAACTGATTCTCATTTACTTTCCTTCACTCATAACCACCATCTTCCTCAAAAGATCTCTCCAATTGGTATACGCAGCCATATAGGCTTCTGTCTGAGAGAGATCCGGTTCTATGGTTTCCAGTTTCTTCAAAGTGCTGAATGCTTCATCCGGACCTGAATAAATCCCGGCTCCGATACCGGCGCCCCTGGCGGCTCCGACTGAACCATCGGTGTCGAATAATTCTATTACGGAACCCGTAGCAGAAGCCATTGCCTGACGAAATACAGAACTCAGAAACATATTGGCCTTTCCGGCTCTGATCACAGAAGGATTGATCCCAATCTGCTGCATAATATCAATTCCGTATTTAAACGAAAAAACGATGCCTTCCTGTACTGCCCTGAAAATATGAGCTTTCCCGTGGATATTAAAATTAATTCCGGAAAAAGAAGCCCCCAGATTCAAATTTTTCAACACTCTCTCCGAACCATTTCCAAAAGGAAGAACCGTCAAACCGTCACATCCCACAGGCACCGATGCCGCCAGTTCATTCATCTGGGGATAACTTAAATCCGCCCCCATCATCTTTCTGGACCATGAATTCAGAATTCCGGTTCCGTTGATACAGAGTAAAACTCCCAGCCGGGTACTCTGTTGATTATGATTTACATGTGCAAATGTATTCACCCTTGACTGCGGATCATACTGAATCTTGTCATTCACCCCGTACACCACACCTGAGGTTCCTGCGGTAGCAGCAATTTCACCGGGATTCAGCACATTCAGAGAAAGAGCGTTATTGGGTTGATCCCCTGCACGGTAGGCAATCTTAATACCGGGAACGAGCCCCAGTTCCTCCGCTCCCTGAGCAGAAAGTTCCCCCTGAATAGAAAAAGTAGGCACGATGGAGGGTATCATTTCTTTAGAAAAACCATAATAATCCATCAACGGACTAAAAAGATCATGAGATTTGAAATCCCAGAAGACTCCTTCAGATAATCCGGACACTGTCGTGGTGGCCTCCCCGGTCATCTTAAATGCCATATAATCCCCGGGAAGCATCATCCAACGGATTTTAGCAAAAACTTCAGGTTCATTTTCCTTTACCCAGGCTAATTTAGAAGCTGTAAAATTACCGGGCGAATTTTGCAGATGAGCCAGACAGCGGGTCTCCCCGATAGAAGAAAACGCCTGTTCGCCATAGGAAACCGCACGGCTGTCACACCAGATAATCGCAGGCCTCAAAACTTTACCGTCCTTTCCGACCAACACCAACCCATGCATCTGATAAGAAATCCCGATGGCTTTAATTTCACGGGCATTCACTCCTGAAGAAGCCATTACTTCACGCGTAACCTCTTTAGCATACTTCCACCACATATCAGGATCCTGTTCAGCCCATCCTGAACGAACTGCCTGAATCGGCATTTCCTGCTGCGGAGCAAATGAAGAAGCCACACTGATTCCTGATTCAGCATTAATCAGACTGACTTTTACGGAAGAACTTCCAATATCATAACCTAACAAATACATATTTTCTTGTTTTTATCGTTTCCAAACCGCTAATTTAGCAAAAATAAAACACTCCTCACCCAATTTTTAAAACATTAACAATGACCTTGTTTAAATTTAAACAGTTCTCTCTCAGGCAGGATCAATCGGCCATGAAAATTGGAACAGACGGAGTCTTGACAGGGGCATGGATTCCATGTGAAGAGACAGGTTCTCTGCTGGATATAGGAACAGGCACGGGCCTGATCGCCCTGATGGCGGCGCAACGAAGTTCCGCGAAAATAGACGCCGTAGAAATTGAAGAAAACGCAGCCCGGCAGGCCAAAGAAAACTTCAGTAATTCGCCGTGGCATCAGCGGCTGCATTGTATCCATCAGGATTTTACGCTTTGGGCGGAGACTCCCCGTGAGCATTCTTACGATTTGATTGTCAGCAACCCTCCCTATTTCAAAAACAGTCTTAAAAACCCCGACATTTCAAGAGCCGCGGCCCGTCATCATGACACTCTGAATCCGGACTCCCTGCTCAAAGGAGCCGCCCGGCTGCTTTCCCCGCAGGGAAAGTTTTGCATGATACTCCCCGCAGACTCTCTGAATTCATTCAGAATTGCAGCGTCCACGCATGGTTTATACCTTACCCGGGCTGTACAGGTATACACCCGCCCGGACCAGCCACCCAAAAGATGCCTCATCCAGATGGAAAAACAACCCAAAGAGACGGATTATTCCCTGCTGTTGCTATACGGAGACGGACCCCGGGGAATGTCTCAGGAATACATCCGCCTGACAAGGGATTTCTATCTTTTCTTATAAAGTCAGGTTATGCCAGAGACAAAATTTCAGACATCACACGGTGCGCCAGGGCATCTGCAGCTGCTTGCGAACCGCTTTCGGTGTATACCCGGATAATAGGCTCTGTATTTGACTTACGCAAATGCACCCATTCCTTTTCAAAATCAATCTTCACCCCGTCTATATCGGTCACAGTTTCCCGCGCATATTTTTCCTTCATAACCTTTAAAAGCGCATCCACATCCACGCCTTCTTTCAAATCAATGCGCTGTTTGGACATAAAATACACCGGATACCCTGACTTTAGTGCCGAAGGCGTCTTTCCGGATTTGGCCATCCAGGTCAGAAACAACGCAATCCCGACCAGCGCATCCCTTCCGTAATGAAGTTCCGGATATATCACCCCTCCGTTGCCTTCCCCTCCGATCACTGCCTTATGCTCCTTCATGGCAGCCACTACATTAACCTCACCGACAGCCGCTGCAAAATACTCTCCTCCCAGCAACCGGGTCTGATCCCGCAGCGCCCTTGAAGAAGACAAATTGGATACGGTATTTCCGGGGGTATGACGCAACACATAATCAGAAACAGCCACCAAAGTATACTCTTCCCCAAACATAGAACCATCTTCATTGATAACCGCCAGACGATCCACGTCAGGATCAACCACAAAACCCGCATGACAGCCGGAACTCTTAGTCAAGGCGGAGATCTCTGTCAGATGAGCCGGCAAGGGTTCCGGATTATGGGCAAAAACACCGTCAGGCGTACAGTTCAGTTCAACAACTTCTGTAACTCCCAATGCCTTCAGCAACCGGGGAATCACAACCCCTCCGACTGAATTTACCGCATCCACAGATATTCTGAAACGGCACGACCGAATGGCCTCAACATCGACCAGAGGTAAAGCCAAAACGGCTTCAATATGCCGGTCTGTATAATCTTTTCGGATAATCCGGCCCAATGTTTCCACAGAAGCAAAAACAAACTTCCCCTCATCTGCCATTTCCAGCACCCTGTTTCCCTCAGGGCCATTGAGAAATTCTCCTTTCTCATTCAATAATTTCATGGCATTCCATTCTTTGGGATTATGGCTGGCGGTAATGATAATTCCACCCTCGGCATTTTCTCCGGTAACCGCAATTTCCACCGTAGGTGTAGTGGCCATGCCAATATCGATGACATCAATGCCCAAACCCGACAATGTCCCCAAAATCAAG
Organism: Bacteroidales bacterium; assembly: GCA_028700615.1. GTDB lineage: Bacteria > Bacteroidota > Bacteroidia > Bacteroidales > UBA4181 > JAQVSH01. The sequence goes on along the minus strand of JAQVSH010000055.1, from coordinate 4,662 downwards.
GATTGCACCATAGGACCGGAAATTCTGGCATCCCGCCCGACAACCACTTTAACCCGTCCTTTATTTCCGCGGGAAAGAGCCTGCTGTGATACCCAGGTTCCAAAAGCCGCTGTAAACTTCAATATATCAGAGGGGGTCAATCCCAAACCGGGTTCTCCTCCAATGGTACCCCGAATACCGGAAATCGATTTAATAAGTGTCATAGCTCACTGTATTATTTATTATTACGTATTCTGCACAGGTACAGCCCGGCAAAATTCAAAAATCCATTGATCAAAAGAAGTTCAAAACCAATCTCATATCCGCCAAACCATTCGACAGAATGGGATTGAAGAATCCAACAAAGAAGAGGTGCAGACACCGCAACCAAAGGAATGAAACGATCCTTTACCTGAAAATGCGTAAATAAACCAAAACTGAAAAAGCCCAGCAAAGGTCCGTAGGTATAACTACTGATACTGTATAACTTATCTATCACCGCATCATTATTCATTTCGCGAAAATAAATAATCAGCAAAAGAAAAATCCCGGCAAAACCCGCATGAACGGCATAACGAATTTTCCGGCGGATCGCCTCTGTCCAATCTGTCCTGCGCTGAATGCCCAGAATATCTATCACAAACGAAGTTGTCAGGGAAGTCATGGCCCCGTCTGCACTCGGATAGGCCGCAGAAATTAATCCGATCACAAAAAACAACCCGGAGAAAACCCCTAAATGTTCAATGGCAATCACAGGAAACAACGAATCCGTATTATCCACTACCACCCCGTTTTCACCGGCATACAACACCAATACGGCGCCAAGCAATAAAAACAGAGCATTCATAAAAATAAGCACCACGCTGAAAGTCAACATATTTTTCTGTGAATCCCTCAGAGTTTTGCAGCTCAGGTTTTTTTGCATCATCTCCTGATCCAGTCCGGTCATCGCAATAGAGACAAACATTCCGCTCAGAAATTGTTTCAGCCAGAATTGTTTGGACTGAACATCGGTTTCCACCACCTTTGAATAACCGCTTGAAGAAACCGCATCCCACAACCCTCCTATGCCAAATCCCATCTCACAGGAAATAAGAACAATAGAAGAGACCACAGCCAGAAGCATAAAAGTAGTTTGCAGGGTATCGGTCCAAATAATGGTTTTAATGCCCCCTTTAAAAGTATAAAGCAGAATCAGCAGCACAAATAAGGACGCCACCAGAAAGAAGGGGACATCCCAGGCTTTAAATATAAAATCATATAAAACACTTACCACCAAAAATATACGCAACGTTGCGCCAAGAGTTCTGGAAAGAATAAAAAACGAAGCGCCGGTCTTATAAGTAAAAAAACCAAAACGTTGCTGTAAATATCCATAGATAGAAGTCAGGTTCAACCTGTAATACAATGGCAGCAGCACGGTTGCAATGACAAAATATCCGGCAAGAAAGCCGAAGACCATCATCATATAAGTAAACTGTGTGGACTGCACATAACCCGGAACCGACATAAAAGTAACGCCGGAGAGAGAAGCCCCGATCATCCCATAGGAAACCACAAACCAGGGAGAACGGCGGTTTCCCCTGAAATAAGCATCATTATCGGCTCTGCGGGAAGTATACCAGGTAATGGTAAATACCATCACGGTATAGACCAAAAAAACAAGAAGAATGAGGATAGGAGTCATATAAAATTTTTCGCGTAAAAATAATCAATCTCTGCTTTGGTCAACCCTATTGATATGGAACCTTGCCCGGAATCTTTGGAGCAAAATCCCGGGGTCGGTAATAAGGCTCTCCCATAGCCTGAAAAGCTTGAGGAGAAGTCCCGACCGGAATATTAGGAAAGAAGGAAAGCCTTATCTGTAATGTATTAAACACCAGCATCTCATTACGCATTCTCAGCCCAATTCCCACAGAAGAATAAAGAGGCGCATCAAACAGAGCGGTCGACCTGTCAGGAACCATACTTACATTGGCAAAAGCAAACAACACGGTTCTAAATCCCAATAATTTCCAAGGCGTAAAACAAGACGTTTCAAAATCGACCATCAGACGCTGATTACCATAAACCGAATCACTCCGAAAACTATTTACCCCTGAATTGGCATCCTGCAATGAAAGATACTCATCCAGATACATTTTATACCCGCCGACATAAGACACCCGTAAAAAATTCCTAAACGCATAACGTGAACCCAAGGGAAATAAACGGGTAAAAGCATTTCCCTCAATATTCAACACGGCCTGGTTCAGATTCTTAGCATTCATAAAACCTCCGGCATCCGCCTGAATTGAAAAATAATATTTTTTATCGGTCAGGCGCGCAAAACCCGCTCCAAGACCCAGATAAAGCCTTCGGTAATTTTCATGAAATTCAAACCCGCCCGTTACATCCAGACGAGATCCGATCGGTATATCCTCAGAACGTCCGAAATTGTATATCAGGTTACTTTTAAAATAGGCCTGACGGGTAAAAGCGAGTGTACCCAACGCCCTGACTTTGGATTGCATCCCTTCAAAATAAGGGGCCAGCCGTTCATTTCTGGCAAGATAATTTATCCAGTAAACTCTTCCGGAAAGAGAAACATTATTTCTGTATTGAAAACGAGTACCTGACAATCCAAGAAAGACAGAACGCCCGGTCCAGGCATCCAGCACAAAGCGGCGGGTATAGTACCGGGTATCATCATCCGGAATATAAAATCTATTCTCTGAAGTATGTTCCACCCCGATACCCCCGGCATACTTCACTGAGGGAGAATAAAAAGGCCGGTTGATATTCAAATAAAAAGATTCTTTATCAAACAAATGCAGATAACCGACATTGGAATCGATAAAAGTACCCCCAATATTTTTGTAATTAAAACGGGCTTCATACCCGGTAGAAGGGTCTTCATCCCCGTCCCAGTGAAAAGCATTAAAAGCCTCAGCCCCGGAACCCAGTATATTTTTAGAACCCAGCCCCAGTCTTCCCCTGTTTACCGCATCAATATTCAGTTTGACATTCATGGCAAAAACATCTTTTACCACCACCGTAACGATGACCTGATCCGGATCACCGGGATCCTCCTGCAGATAAATCAAAGCCTCCTGAATATAATCCGCCGTACGCAAAATACGTTCCGTATCAAAGATCAGAAAAGGATCCAGCTTATCCCCCTCCTTAAACAGAAGATTTTCCCTGATTCTCTTTTCTTTTGTTTCGATATGAATACGGTTTGCCGTCCGCAGGGCCCAATGATTATTATGATAAGAGGTGTCAGCAATACTCGTTCCGAAAGGATCCAGCGTCACAATTTTCACAGAGGAAATCGTTTTTCCCTTAAAATCATTATATTGTTTTTCCAGCAGAATCTGTATTTTATCCACTGAATCAGTAGAATGATATGGCTCTGCAAACATGAGCCCCACCAGATGTTTTGTGGTTTTATTTTTAAACGGTCTTTTTTTTAACCGGTCAAAAAATCCGGAAGTATCCACAGGGGTTTGTATGAACAACTTTTCTTCTATAATCTGGCCCGAATCCCTGTAAAAGGCAGAAAACTGATCCTGACTCCTGACCCTGTTCACACAAAAAAACGAACCTGCCAGAAGAAAAAAACAAAAGCCCAATATTTTATGTGGAAAACAAGTCATGCCATATTAATCTGTACCTTAAGGAGATTTCATCTTGCATCATTCATCCGGAACAAAACTAAAAGATCCGGATGATTATTCCGAACTATTATTCACCAGCAATTCCCGATATGCCGACAGTATCCTTGATTTAGAAAGAAACCCCAGATAAATTCCATGTTCGACCACGGGCAGATTCCATGCCTGCGTTTTTTCAAATTTTCGCATGATAGATTCTGTATTTTCAGTGCTTTCAATTAATTCAGGAGATAAAATCATGATGTCTTTTACAAACGTAGTTTCATACATCTCCTTATTAAACATCATCTCACGGATATCATCCAACAGAACCACCCCTTCCAATTTTCCGGAATCATTCACCACAGGAAAAATATTTCGTTTGCTGCGGGCAATTAACTTCACCAGTTCCCCCAAGGTAGCCTCCGGGGTAATAGGAAGTAAATCCTTTTCTATCAGGTTATTCCATCGCATCAACGTCAGAGTGGCTTTGTCCTTATCGTGAGTAATCAATTCTCCCCGTTTAGCAAGACGATGCGTATAGATAGAATAAGGCTGAACATACCTGACGGTAAAAAAAGCAATCGTTGAAGTCAATATCAGGGGAATAAACAAACTATAACCTCCTGTTATCTCAGCAATCAAAAAAATAGAAGTTAAAGGAGCATGCATCACTCCGGCCATGACACCGGCCATACCTACAAGAGCAAAATTCTTTTCGCTGACCGTTAAAAATCCAAACATTCTCAGAGCCCGCGCCACAATAAATCCTGAAACGCCGCCCATAAACAAAGCCGGAGCAAAAATCCCCCCCACTCCGCCTGCCCCGGTAGTTACCGAATAAGCTACAACCTTAGCTGCCAAAACTATCAAAAGAAAGCCCAGAAGAACATAATTATTATCCCTTACCGTATAAAAAAAACTACTATTGGCAAGATCCTCCGGAGTTCCGCCCAATAACATCCTCAACGCCTCATAACCCTCTCCGTACAGCGGAGGAAAAAGAAAAATAAGAACGCCCAGAATAATCCCCCCGAAAAGTAATTTT
>JAQVSH010000054.1 GCA_028700615.1 Bacteroidales bacterium | reverse complement strand
GGTCTTGACCATGGTGTAATGGATCATATCTTCAAAGACAATCCGGTCTCCGGGTTTCAGCGGTTGATCAAAGGACCAGTTGCCAAAAAAATCACCCGAAAGACAACTATTTCCCCCCATCCTGTATACCGGCTTTCCCGGCACCTCATCAACAGCTCCGACAATACGGGGTTTATAAGGCATTTCCAGACAATCAGGCATATGCGCAGTAAAAGAAACGTTGAGAATGGCTGTTTTGATTCCGCCATTTTCTACGATGTCTTCTACCGTGGATACTAAAACCCCTGTTTCCCAAGCAAAAGCGGATCCCGGCTCCAGAATCACATGCAGTCCGTATTTCTTTCTAAAATTTCCAATTATTTGCACCAGCAGGTCAAGGTTGTATCCCGACCGGGTCATTAAATGACCGCCCCCCATATTTACCCAACGAATTTGAGAAAAATATTTCGAAAAACTTTTTTCAAAAACCGCCAGGGAGCGTTCCAGATCTTCCGCATCCGATTCACAATGTACGTGAAAATGCAGACCTTCAACGCCTTCCGGAAGACGTTCCGGTAAATGTTCTGCAGTGATGCCCAGCCGGGAACCGGGGGCACAGGGATTGTACAGCGCAGTGCCGATTTCGGAGTATTCCGGATTGACGCGCAATCCGCAGGATATTTTGGGAGAATGGCGTTTTACCTGCGGATAAAACTTTGTAAACTGGTCCAGAGAATTGAAAGTGATATGGCTGCTGCAATCCATAATGACCGGAAAATCCTCTGAGGCATATACTGGAGCATAGGTATGGGCAAGGGTGTGCATTTCTTCTTTTGCCAACATGGCCTCATGGGCAGAACTGGCGGTGGCACCCTGGATATACTCCCGGACGATGGGGAAAACGCCCCACAGGGCAAACCCCTTAAAAGCCAGAATAATTTCAGCCCCGGAATCAAAAGATACCTGACGTATCAGCGCAAGGTTCCGGCGAAGCAGTTTTTCATCCAGAACGTAACAGGGGGAAGGAATTTGAGAGTAGTCCATAGGAGATATTAACAATGGTTATTTTATTAACAAAATAACACTTTTATGCCGTAATTTCATATAAACTTTTCTTATTTTCGCCGTGTAGCATTCAAAATCATATTAAAACCCTATGGAAAAATACTTATCGAAAAGATTGCGAGAACTTTCCGAATCTCAAACCATGGCTATGACTCAAAAAGCCCGTGATTTGCAAGCGAAAGGAATTGCTGTTGTCAGCCTCAGCGTGGGAGAACCTGATTTTTTTACCCCTGATCATGTAAAAGAGGCCGCCAAAAAATCGATTGACGAAAACTTTTCATTTTATACCCCGGTTGAAGGGTATATGGATCTTCGCCAAGCCGTTGCTGATAAATTAAAAAAAGAAAACAACCTGAATTACACTGCTCAGCAGATTATTGTTTCCAACGGAGCCAAACATTCACTTTCCAATGTGTTTCTTGCCCTGATTGATGAAGGGGATGAAGTGATTATTCCTGCTCCTTACTGGGTTTCCTATTCTGAACTGGTTAAACTGGCCGGAGGGGTCAATGTGATTGTTCCCACCAGCCTCGAAAGCAAATTCAAAATGACTCCGGCACAACTGGAGTCCGCGATCACCCCAAAAACTAAAGCATTGCTGCTTTGCTCTCCTTCCAATCCGACCGGAAGCGTATACACTAAAGAAGAATTGAAAGGACTTGCCGATGTACTGGCTAAACATCCCGGTATTTTTATAATCTCCGATGAGATCTACGAACATATCAATTTTGTCGGAGCACATCACAGCATTGCCCACAACCCGGAGATTTTCGACCGTTGTGTTGTCATCAACGGGGTTTCCAAAAGTTATGCAATGACCGGGTATCGTATCGGATACATGGCTGCACCGCTCTGGTTGGCAAAGGCCTGTTCCAAACTGCAGGGACAACAAACTTCCAATGCCTCCAGTATTGCACAAAGGGCTGCGCTTGCAGCTTACAAGGGTGAAAATGGTTTCATCACAGATATGCTGGCCGCTTTTCGCAGACGCCGGGACCTGGTGATGCAGGGACTTTCTGAAATTCCGGGAGTACGTTGTGATGTTCCCGATGGAGCTTTCTATGTTTTTCCCGATGTGACCTATTTCTATGGCAAAAGCGATGGGGAAACCTTAGTGAAAGACGATATGGATCTTTGCCTTTATCTTTTGGATAAAGCCCATGTGGCAGCTGTTCCGGGAGGCGCCTTCGGCGAACCTAAATGCATCCGGTTATCATACGCTACTTCGGACGAAAATCTTAAAACGGCCATGGCCAATTTAAAAACGGCCCTCGGTAAATTAAAATAATTCTGAAATGCCTCTAAAAACCCCGGAGAAAACTCTGGGGTTTTTTGTTTAAATTCATGAACTTTGTATTATATAAGATTTCGTCCCTCAAAAACAAAAAACCATGAAGAGAATTGCCTGTTATCTGAGCCTGATAGCTTTACTTATCTCCTGCTCGGGAGGAAAAAAGAATGTAGAAACAGTCCTATACTCTCCGGACGGGCGGATCTCATTTAATATAAGTGCGGCAGAAATGACCTTTCAGGTATTGCTTGACAGCGTTTTCGCCCTGGAAAATTCTCCTTTCGGAATCATCCGGGAAGATCAGGACTTTTCTTCCGGATTGGAATTGATTGGGGTGAGAGATTCTTCTATTGAGGATTCCTATACCCTTAAATCGGGTAAAAAGCTCGAAAACACTGTAACCGCAAACGAAAAATCCTATCAATTGAAGAATGCTGCCGGAGAGAGGATGGATTTGATTGTCCGCGCCTATAATGAAGGAATTGCTTTCAGATATTATTTTCCGGGCGAAAACACTCAGAAATTTACCGTAAAAGAAGAAAAAACAGGATTTAAACTGCCCTTCGGATCAAAAGTATGGGTGATGCCCTATGATAGTGTGACCATGTATGCTCCTGCATATGAAACGTATTTCACCAATGGTACCATAGTCGGAATGCCCTCTCCCAGCAGCGGGGGTTGGTCTTTCCCTCTGTTGTTCAATAAAAATCAAATCTGGGCCCTGATCACCGAATCGGAGATGGATGGCACCTATTGCGCCTCTCATCTGGATCAGAACGTAGAGAAAAACACGTACAGACTGGTATTCCCTTCTGCCGCGGAAGCCCTGGGAAATTATCCTTCCACCCCGTCTTCCACACTGCCCTGGAAAACTCCCTGGAGAGTAGTGATCCTTGCTGAAACCGCCGGAGGCATTGCCGAATCCAATCTGGTGACGCATCTGGCCTCTCCTTCCGTGATCGGGGATGATTCCTGGGTCAGGCCGGGCCTTGCTTCCTGGAGCTGGTGGAGTGATCATGCCAGCAGCGCAAACTACAATAGTCTGAAAAGATTTATAGACATTTCTGCGGATATGAAATGGCCTTATTCTCTGGTAGATGCCAATTGGAATATTATGAAGGGTGGCACACTTGAACAGCTGGTGGAATATGCTGCAAAAAAAGGAGTCGGTCTTTTATTATGGTATAATTCAGGAGGAACACACAATAACGTCACCGAACAACCCAGAGACCTGATGAATGATCCCGTGAAACGGAAAGCGGAATTTCAAAGGTTAAAAACATTAGGTATTAAAGGTGTTAAGGTGGATTTCTTTCAGAGCGACAAACAGGAAATGATCCGTTTGTATATTGATATTCTGAAAGATGCGGCTGAGCATCAGATCATGGTGAATTTCCACGGTTGTACGCTCCCCAGAGGATGGCAAAGGACTTATCCCAATCTGGTTTCCATGGAAGCGGTCAGAGGAGCTGAAAATTATGCCTTTGATCCCCGTTACCCGGCACTCGCCGTGATAATGAATAACATTTATCCGTACACCCGAAATGTAGTCGGGTCTATGGATTACACTCCCGTGGCCTTTTCTAATCAGACTTATCCTCATGTAACATCCTATGCGCATGAACTGGCATTACCGATTGTTTTTGAATCCGGAATTCAGCATATAGCAGAAGCTTCGGGCACTTTGCGTAACCTCCCAAAAGAAGCAAAAGACTTTCTGAGTACAGTGCCCAACGCCTGGGACGAGACCCGTTTTCTGGTCGGAGAGCCGGGATCCTGCACGGTAGTCGCACGCAGAAGCGGAAGTAAATGGTATATAGGAGGAATCAACGGAGACATCGAGGTGAAAACCCTGCAACTCAATATTCCGGCAGATGGAGAATACACCCTGATTACCAATGCTCCTGAAAACGGAACGCGCTGGGTCATTTCAAAACAAACGGTAACTGCCAATACCTTAACGGTAAGTATTGAGCCCGGAAGCGGATTTGTGCTTTATTAATCTTTCCGGGGTTATTCCGGAAGAGAATGCTTCAGTAAGACTTTGGCATTGTCTATGGCCGCTTCGGTAATGCCTGATCCACTAAGCATCCGGGCAATTTCCATCACTCTCTCCTGAGGTGAAAGGGCTTTGATCGCGGTATGGGCTCCATCCACGGCAGAGGTCTTGAAGACCAGATAATGGGCATTTCCCCTTGCCGACACTTGAGGAAGATGCGTAATGCTGATTATTTGGGCATAAGCGGACATTTCACACATCACGGAGGCCATTTTATCGGCCATTTCTCCGGACACCCCGCTGTCTATTTCATCAAATACCAGGATCGGCAATGCCACCCTCTCCGCAACCGCAGCTTTAAGGCTCAGCATAAGACGGGACATCTCGCCTCCCGATGCAATTTTTGAAAGGTCTCCGGGTTCGGTGTTGGCGTTGGCCGAAAACAAAAAGCGTATTTTGTCTTTTCCGTTAGATGTCAGTTCTTTCGTTTGAATAAACTCAACGCGGAAAACTCCGTAAGGCATTCCCAAACGGGACAGCATGGAAGTCACACGTTTTTCAATGGAGGAAATCACGGCTCTTCTTCCTTTCGTAAGCGTTTCCGCAGCCTCCGTCAGCGCTTCAAGACAGGCTTCCCTGTGGGTTTTAGCCTCCGAAAGAGCCAGACTCATGTCGGTAATCTGAGCCAGCTGATCCCGCAAGGCTTCCCTGACCGCGATCAGTTCGGACACGGTTTGTACCCGGTGTTTCTGTTGCAGAGATAACATCAGATCCAGACGGGCATTGACTTTTTCGAGACGGGAAGGATCGGTTTCCGTGGTTTCGGCCAGGGCAGAAATCTCACGTGAAAGGTCTCTGAGTTCAATATGTACCGACTCCAATCTTTCAGCCATTGTTTTCAAGGGAGGACAAACAGGAGAAAGTTTTCTAAGCACCTGTTCCGTTTCCCGGGTCATTCCGGTAATAGAAACCTCCTCTCCTTCCAGACATTCTATAGCACGGAATAAACCTGCCCGGATTTCTTCTGCGTTTTCAAGTATTTTTTGTTCTGTTTCCAGATTTTCCTGTTCCTGAGGGTCCAACCCGGCTTTTTCCAGTTCCTCCCACCGAAACTGTTTATAATCCCTTTCGGCGTCGGCCTTTTCATAAATTTCGAGCAATTCTTTCTCTGCGCTGACCGCTTTTCTCCATTCCCTGAATTTGGTTTCACAATCGGCCACTGCAGGTTGATGAAGTGCAAAAGTGTCTACCACCTTTAATTGAAAGGCAGGGTCTTCCAGATAGAGATTATTGTGTTGGGAATGAATGTCAATCAAGCGATTTCTGAGTTCTTTCAATACAGTCAGATTGACCGGAGTATCATTGACAAATGCCCGGGAACGGCCATCAGAAGATATTTCCCTTCGAATCAGGGTTTTATCAGCATAATCCAGATCCTGTTCATCAAAAAAATCCTTCAGAGCATATTTCTGAATATCAAAGCAACCTTCCACAACACATTTTCGGGTATTGTCAAAGGCCACCGAAGCATCAGCTCTTTGCCCGGAAAGCAGGGACAAGGCTCCCAGAAGAATGGATTTTCCCGCTCCGGTTTCTCCGGTAATCACAGAAAACCCTGACCCAAAATCAATTTCCAGTTCACTGATCAGCGCGTAATTTTGAACCGATAAATGAATGAGCATAGCCGGAAAATTTAACAATAAGTTGCCAATTTATCTGCAATATCCTCCGCCACTTCTTCTTTCCTTTTGAGTTCAAATTTCCGGATTTCTCCCTTTGAATCAATCAAAGTAATCCGGTTAGTATCATGCTGAAAACCTGCGCCGGGATCCCTAAGAGAATTCAGTACAATAAAATTGAGTTTTTTGCGGATCATTTTCTGAATGGCATTCTGTTCTTCATGATCGGTTTCCAATGCAAAACCGGCCAAAATCTGATGGGGTTTCTTCCCGGCTCCCAGATCTGCCGCGATATCGGTAGTAGATTGTAATGAAAGGGTAAAGAGAGACTCTTTTCTACCTTCTCTTTTGATCTTCTCCTCAGAAGAAGAAACCGGTGTAAAATCAGCCACGGCAGCCGCCATGACCGCCATATCCATGTCCGGAAAACAAGTAATACAAGCCTGATGCATCTCTGAGGCAGAAGTTACCATGATTCTCTTCACCTCAGGATGGGGTAAGGGTAATGAGACAGGCCCGCTGACCAGAGTCACCTGTGCACCTCTTCCAGCCAGCACTCCGGCAAGAGCATAACCCATTTTCCCGGAAGAATAGTTTCCTATAAATCTGACCGGATCTATTTTTTCATGGGTGGGACCGGCTGTCACCAGAATTCGTTTGCCTCTCAGCGGTGAATTATGCAACCGGGCGTTTTTTTTTTCGAAAAAGGCTTTCACTTCCTCTGCAATACGCTCAGGTTCTTCCATCCGCCCCTGCCCCTCAAGACCGCTGGCGAGCTCTCCGCTCACGGGTTCAATAACTCTGTTTCCTCTGGCACGAAGGATTTCGAGATTTTCGGCAGTCGCAGGGTGGGCGTACATGTCCATATCCATCGCAGGAGCAATCCAGACAGGACAACGAGAAGATAAATAGGTCGTCAGTAAAAGATTATCAGCAATACCCCGGGACATTTTAGCCACCGTATTGGCTGTAGCAGGGGCAATCAGATAAAGATCAGCCCACAATCCGAGAGAAACATGACTATTCCAGGAACCGTTTTCAGGATCAAAGAAGTCCACCAATACCGGATTTTTTGCCAGAGTGGCCATGGTTAAAGGCGTAATGAATTGCTTGGCAAGAGGAGTCATCACTACCTTCAATTCCGCGCCTTCTTTCACAAGCAAACGAACCAGAGAGGCTGCTTTATAGGCAGCGATGCTCCCGGTAATTCCGAGCAGGATATGTTTGCCCTCCAGACCCATGGGTAAGGGATATTAAATAAGATCCGTTTCAGGATGTCTGAAATAGATTTCTCCGTCAATGAATTCCTGTAAAGCAATCAAAGCAGGTTTTGGTAACCGTTCGTAAAATTTGGAAATTTCAATTTGTTCGCGGTTTTCAAAAACCTCTTCCAGATTATCGGTAACGCTTGAAAACTCCTTCAACTTGTTGTTGAGCTCCTGCTTCATTTCCACGTTAATCTGGTTAGCACGTTTAGAAACCACCATAACCGATTCATAGATGTTTTCCGTTCCTTCTTCCAGTTTAATCAAATCACGGGTAATGGTACTCAGCGGAGCTTTTGTTTTCTTGTAATCCATAGATATGTTAAATTTAGATTATTCTACTACGAACTTACGGGAAGCTTCATACATCTGATCCGCTTCCGCCCGGTCTCCCCCTTCGGGAAACTCGGCAATATATGAAAAATATTCGTCAACTGCATCTTGATACCTTTCAATCTGTTTTGACTGAATACTGTACAATGCAAGATAATACTTAGCTTTCAGCACCATAAACATCAATTCCTGACGGTGTCCGGTCTCGGGATAATCGGCCAGGCTGTTGGTAAGCGCCACGATTGCCGATTTATATTCCCCCATATCAAAATACAACTTTGCCGAAAGATAAGATTTTTCAACCAAACGATCCTGAAGTTCCTCAACCAGATCAATACACTTCAGAGCACGGTCACTGGAGGGATAACGGGAGACAAAAGCCTTTAACAATTCAATGGATTTAGTGGTCATGTCCTGATCCAGTTCAACGGACGGACTTTGCAGATAAGTGCAATAGGCAGCCATATACTGAGCTTCTTCAGCAAAAGAAGAATATGGGAAATTCTGATAAAATGTTTCGAAATAGTTTCCTCCGAGCAGATAATCCTTCATCAGATAATGACTCATGGCCTGTAAAAAAGCCGCAGAATCTCCTTTGGTAGTTCCCCTGTAGACCCCGGCAACATTATCAAAAAGCTTTGAGGCTTTATTATAACTTTCGTTTTCGTAGAGATTGAGCGCAGTGGAGTACTTGAGCGCATAGTCTCCGCCGTTCAATAATTTTTCATATTTGGTACAGGCGGTACCGGTCAGTAAAACCAGGAAACAAATTAGAAAGAATCTTCTCATAAGAGGGAGGAAAATAATGTGCAAACCTACATGATTTTCATAAAAAAACCAAACCTTATTATATAGCCGGAAAATCGAACTCTCTACCTAAGGATCGTTTTATAAAGGTTAAATGAAATTTATATTTAATAATCCTCCATCAATAAAAAAAATGAACCGAACATATTGTTTAACAACACTCAAGAGTATGATAATAATATTCAACGACACAAAGCTTCATCTGAAAAATGAAAAATAAATTACAAATAGATGAAATTATTGATGTTTTAATATTAAAAAAGATTAAACGATTGTTAATAAATGTTATTTTTGTAGACATATACTAGATTTTACATGCCATCGCATAATTTTTTGTTTAATTAATCACGATAATCTATGAAAAAACTTGCTTTTTTTATGCTAACACTTGTCTTTACGAGTGCACAACTCGTAATGGCTCAAAGTGTTAATGTTTCAGGAAAGATTATTTCGGCAGAGGACGGTGAAGCACTTCCAGGAGTTTCGGTTGTGGTTCAGGGAACTTCTTCCGGAACGCTAACTGATACCAATGGAGCTTATCAAATCTCTGTACCGGCTAACGGAACGCTTGACTTCTCTTTTATAGGGATGCAATCTCAGGAAGTGCCAGTACAGGGTCGTACGCGCATTGATATAAAGATGCTTACGGAACTTCACTCTTTGGAAGAAGTAATGGTAGTTGCCTATGGTACTGCAAAAAAAGCATCCTATACGGGATCGGCAGAAATGGTTAAAACCAAGCAAATTGAACAACGTACCGTTGGATCCGTTACCAAAGCCATTGAGGGTGTAGTAGCCGGGGTGCAGACCACTTCGGGAGGAGGTCAGCCGGGCTCTGATAATTCGATAAGAATCAGGGGTTACGGCTCAATATATGCTTCTTCTGCACCTTTGTATGTAGTAGATGGTGTCCCTTATGACGGACAGATCAATTCAATCAACCCCAGTGATATTTCTTCCATTTCGATTTTGAAAGATGCGGCCGCTTCTTCTTTGTACGGTTCCCGCGCTGCCAACGGGGTGGTTATTATCACAACGAAAAAAGGATCTGCCGGACTCCCGGTGATCAACTTCAAAGGGACATGGGGAGTAAGCAGCCGGGCCTTTCCTAATTATGACCGCGTAAATCAGGCAGAATATATGGAACTGGCCTTTGAATCCAGAAAAAATGATATGGACGGAGATGGAGCAGCCGCACTGGATTCATACTGGTCAACATTCGGAGGAGAGATGTATAATCCATTTAATATGGCCTCTGATGTTTTGATTGATCCTAATACCGGGAAAGTAAATCCTGCCGCAAAATTAAAATGGAATGACGACTGGGTGGATGAAGCGCTGAATGACAATCCGCTTCGTCAGGATTATCAGCTTTCTATTAACGGAGGAACCGAGAAGAGTCAATACCTTATTTCTTTGGGTTATTTGAATGAA
>JAQVSH010000053.1 GCA_028700615.1 Bacteroidales bacterium | reverse complement strand
ACCCCGGTTGCCCAGACTGTCCCCATGTTCTATTTCACCATGCAATAAATAAGTGACGGTCTCAATGCCGCGATGAGGATGCCAGGGGAATCCCTTGATGTAATCTTCAGGATTGACAGAGTCAAAACCGTCTAACATCAAAAAAGGATCAAACTCATGGATCGTGTTTATGCCGAGAACTCTCCGTAAATGAACGCCGGCGCCGTCTATAGCGCGTTGTCCTCTTATAATCCGGGTACACTTTCTTGCTGCCATAATTTATTCAGATAAGCGCCGCATGATTTGTGAAATTACGATATTTTTTAAACGCACTCAAGTCTATATAAAGATCATTCCTACCTGAAAGGTTATAAAGGCAACCATCCAGGCAATGCCGGTAGTATAAACCATTGTAAATACCGCCCATTTCCAGTTTGCTTCCTTTTTAATGGTCGCAATTACAGCCACACAAGGAAAATAAATCAAGATGAAAAGCATAAAACAAAAACTTACTAAAGGGGTAAATATCTTTTGTCCCATCCGGTCTCCACTTTGATAAGTTTGTTCTTTAAGCTTCTTTTGCAGAGATTCGGCTTCCTCGTCCGAGCCCTGATCGGCCTGGTAGAGAATCCCCATAGTGCTTACCACAATTTCTTTGGCGGCCAGTCCCGTGATAATACTTACGCCCATTTTCCAGTCAAATCCCAAAGGTCTGATAACGGGTTCAATCATATGCCCGAGTTGACCGATATATGATTTTTCCTGATGTTCCGATTCTTTGTTGATTTCCAGGAGGGAGACAGCCGCTTCAGTTTCTTTTGTTGAAAGCTGATCATTGGATCGTAATATTTTAATTTGCTTATCATAATCGGTGCTGTATTCAATGTCCCTGGGGAAATAACCCAATGCCCAGATGAATACCGAGGCCATTAAAATCACAGTTCCCATTTTTTTGAGGTATTGTTGTCCCTTGTGCCACATGTGCAGACTGGTATTTTTCAAGGTGGGAATCCGGTAAGGCGGCAATTCCATGACAAAAGGCACTTCTTTTTTTGCAAAAACAATCCGCTTCATAAGGATAGCGGTTAAAACTGCCAGCAAGATACCAATCATGTATATTGAAAATAATACCAAACCCTGATTTTGCGGGAAGATTGCAGAAATCAACAAAACATATACCGGAAGCCTGGCGCTGCAAGACATAAATGGGGTGATAATCATGGTCAGAATTCTGTCTTTTTTGTTCTCGAGGGTACGGGTTGCCATAATAGCCGGTACATTACAACCAAAACCCATCACCAGAGGAATAAAGGATTTGCCATGCAGGCCGATTTTATGCATTAATTTATCCATAATAAAAGAGGCCCGGGCCATATAGCCCGTATCTTCCATTAAAGAGATAAAAAAGAATAGTATCAGAATGTTGGGCAGGAAAATAATCACTCCGCCCACTCCGCCGATGATGCCGTCTACCAACAAATCACGCAGGGGACCTCCGGGCAGGATGTTTCCCAACCAGTCGCCCAGAAGCCCAACTCCTGAATCAATCCAGTTCATAGGATAACTTCCCAGCGTAAAGGTGGTCTGAAACATCAGCCACATCAGAAACAGAAAGATAGGGAATCCCCATATTTTGTGGGTTAATATATCGTCCAGTTCATGTTTTATCTTGTATCTGTCTTTTTTTGATTCTTTATAAGTTTCTTTTAAAGCTCCGTCAATAAAACCATACTTAGCATCTGTAATAATGGTTTCCGAACGCTCTCCATATTCTTTTTCAAGGACAGTAATAGTCTTTTGTGTAAGCGCTTTAATCTGATCGTAATTGCCTAATCTTTTAAGATATGCGAGGGTTGTTTTGTCGGTTTCAAGTAATTTTATGGCCACAAAACGAGAGGAGAGTTTATCGGTTATTTCGGGATTTTTCCAGATTTCATCCTGAATTTTTTTGATGGCGGTTTCAATCAGCGGTCCGTAGTTAATATGAATATGCCGCACATCCGGATCCCGGTCTTCATATACATCGATCAGTTTATCAAATAATTCATCAATGCCAATGCCTTTAGAAGCGATGGTGGGGATGACCGGTATTCCCATCATTTTGCCTAATCCGACGAAATCAAATTTTACGCTCTTTTCTCCCAGTTCATCATACATATTTAAAGCGATAACCACCTTAATATTCATATCAATCAACTGGGTGGTGAGGAAAAGATTGCGTTTCAGATTGGATGCATCGATCACATTGATGACAATGTCCGGCATTTTTTCCATGATGTGTTTCCGGACATACAATTCTTCGGGAGAATACTCTGTAATAGAGTAAGTGCCCGGTAAATCGACAATTTTAAAAGTATAACCATTTTTTTTGAGTGTCGCCTCTTTGGCATCTACGGTCACACCACTGTAATTTCCGACTCTTTCATGCGATCCCGAAGCATAATTAAACAAGGTGGTTTTACCGCAATTCGGATTTCCGACCAACGCCACATTAATCACCCTTCCTTTTTCCAGTGCAGACACTTTAAGGGTCTCTTCATCAATGGTTCCTCTGAATTGGATATCAGGCAGGCCGGAAGCTCCGGCAACAGAAATAACTTCAACCAGATCGGCCTCACTTCTGCGAAGTGAGACTTTATAGCCCATAATTTCGTATTCGACAGGATCTTGCAAAGGCGCTCTTTTAATCACTTTTACTCTTTCTCCTTTCACAAACCCCATTTCGGTAATGCGCTTGCGAAAAGCTCCATGACCGAGTACTTTTGTGATAATGGCCTCGTCATTGTCTTGTAAGTCTGATAAATGTATGTTTGATTTATTCTCCATGAATGTCTCTTTTAAAACAAATGCCAAACCGAAAACTTGCGGCAAAGCTGTTATTCAGCGTTTTTCTTGTGCCCGCCGGATAGTTTGTTCTATAGAGGAAAACAAACAGATACTTTTATTGTTGTGATGCCATATTTTTTGATCTACAAAAGTAGGTGTACCCCAAAAATCCCAGAATCCCTATAAATGATGAGAAACCGGTCGGGTTATCCTTAAAAATGATAAAGAGGAGAGAGGGTTTCAATAGAAACCAATAAATTCCGGAGTATAGGATTCTCCGTTATACAGGTTGGCACAAGTGAAAAAAAACCCTATGTCCAGATGTTTCTCTTCGCATAGGGTATTTACGGGTTTGTCATAGACAGGTAGCCTGTCTTTTACTTTGCTGCCTCAAAAACCTGTTTGCCAAAAGCCATACATTCAGGGCGTTTGAGGTTGTCATAATCTTTCATGGAACTCATCATCTGAGCGGCTTCTTTATCCATCAGAGATAATGTGACTCTTCCCAGAAAAGTAGCTGAAGGCACATTGGACACTTCACACAGTTTGGCCAGATAATTATCAATCAACTGAGCTTTCTGAGCAGGAGTGACGGGTTGCATCATGTTGCCCGATACCGTAAAGAGGCCCCTGATTTTTCCTTTAAGATCGTTTTTGTGGTCGGCAATGTATTTTTCCAGCTCTCCCGATACTTTAGCCATACGGATAGCCCCGCCGATCACAATATTTTCATAACCGGACAGATCCGGGTTTTCCCGTACATCAAACACATTGGCTACGCCGGCCATGCCTTCTGATATCCAGAGGCTTGCATCACGGGCAGAGCCACACCATGTTCCGTAGAGAATAGCCCATTTTTTATCCGGTGTAGTGGGGTAATACTCCAATGCGAGTCCCTTTTTGGGAAAAACCAATGCACCTAAACTCAACATGCTGATCTTACAAAACTGTCTTTTGTCCATTTCTGCTTTTATTAATATTTATAGTTAATCTGTTTTTTGGTATGTAAAAATACAAATTACGAATGATTATTAATCAGAAATTGCTTTATACCTTTTCCCCCAGAATTTATATTTTGTCAGAGATGTATACACCAGCAATCTGTCAAAAAATTTATACCGGATGAGATAGTGAACAAGATAATACCAGATAGCCAGAAACAAAAAGAAAAGGGCGGTTTCGATCAAATAATTCAATATCCGGTGCTCTTCACTGAACATAAACGATAAATTGAAAAATTTGTACAGAAAGACGCTGAATATGGAATAGAAAAACCATGTAAATCCAATGATTGCACTATGTCCCGTTTCAATGGCCCTCTTCGGACAATTACCCATACATTTCATACAACTTTCACAATGAAAGGTCCAGAAAGGCCGGTTATCCACTTTAATAATGGCTTTTACCGGACAGCCTTTGATACAAAGATCACAACGATTACAATCTGATGAGGCATAGAAAGTTTTGGCTAAGAAAAATCGTCCGATGAAATAATATCCCAAGGATATAGGCAATACGATAAGATCCTGAACAATATCATGCAATCCCCTGAAATTACTTTTGCCTGAAAGTACCTGTCGGGCAAATACGGTGACCTTTTCTTTGTTTCTTTCGTGCAGAAATTTTACGGTTCTGTCATTTAATCCTGGATGCAAAGAAATCCAGTTTGAAGGCAGATCGACAGGATACATGGCTTTTATGGAAAATCCTTTCAGCCTGAGTATAAGGGCTGCTAAATAGAATGCAATTCCTGACAGCCCGGGGGTAATCCATTTGCCGATCAGCATCCCGGCCCTGGTATTCATTAACAGGATCTTGTTCTTTCCCTTTGGAAACCGCATCAGGAAGTTCACCATAACAGGGGGATAATTGAAACCATGAATGGGTGAAACAAAAGCAATCACAGCTTCAGGATCAGGTGGGTTAATAGATAGTCGGTCAATCAGGGCAATATTGATGAGTTCACAGGGAATATTTTTTTCTTCAGCAACCCTGGATAACCAGATGGCAACATTTTTTGAATTGCCGGTTCCTGAAAAATAATAGACCACAAGTTTCTGAAATATTTCCATGTATTTATGAGTATGTTAAACTTCTGCAATAATTAATGTATTGGAAAGATCTTAAATCAAATTTAAAAAGAGGTTTTTAATTATCATGTTTCAAAATAAAAATTGGTTTTGGTACGAGTTAATGATTAAATTTAAGTGCAGATTCTAAACACATAAATCGGCGGAATTTTATTTTAATTATTCATATATAGGCTAAAAATGAGTACAATCATTATAGTTACCATTTGCACACTATTACTTTTGGCTTATATTTTTGACATTAGCTCTTCAAAAACAAAGATACCTTCGGTTATATTACTCATCCTATTAGGCTGGGGTGTAAAACAGTTTGCGGTTTTTTGGGGCATCTCAATTCCAAATTTAGACATAGTACTCCCTGTTTTAGGAACAATCGGGCTCATATTAATTGTCTTGGAAGGCTCATTGGAGTTGGAAATAAAGCGGTCTAAGTTTCCGGTGGTTATTAAATCTTCTTTAGTAGCCTTTTTCCCTATGCTTTTGATGAGCATTGGATTAGCTTTTGCTTTTTATTACTTCGATGATAATGCATTTAAAAATAGCCTGGCCAATGCAATCCCCTTTGCTATTATTAGCAGTGCAATAGCAATTCCGAGTGCCAAAAATTTAAGAAGCCATGAAAAAGAGTTCATTACATATGAAAGTAGCTTATCCGATATTTTTGGGTTGATATTTTTTAATTTTATAACACTTAACGACAATATCGGATCACAAACATTTAGTGTTTTTTTACTTCAATTATTGGTTATTTTAATTGTGTCCTTTATTTCCACCTTAACGCTGGCTCTTTTATTAAGTAAAATTAAGCACTCTGTTAAATTTGCCCCTATTATCCTGCTAATCATATTAATATATTCTATTTCAAAAATTTATCATTTGCCTTCATTGCTATTTATTCTGTTTTTTGGTTTGTTTATTGGAAATCTTGATGAGCTAAAACGTTTTAAACTCATTGACAAACTGCAACCAGATATTTTAGACAAGGAAGTCCGGAAATTTAAAGAACTCACCATAGAGATGACCTTTTTGGTAAGATCTTTATTTTTTCTCCTTTTTGGCTTTTTGATAGAATACAAAGACCTGTTTAATCCCGGGACAATCATCTGGGCAATTATCATTACCGCATGTATCTATCTGATAAGGGTTGTTTTTATCAAAATAGTTAAATTACCCGTAAATCCGCTGTTATTTATTGCTCCCCGGGGATTAATTACTATCCTTTTATTTCTAAGTATTCCGGAAAATCTGAAAATAGATATCGTCAACGAATCCTTAATCCTTCAGGTGATCTTTCTGACTGCTATTGTGATGATGTTTGGTTTAATGAATCATAAAAAGGAAGCGAAGAATTAAGATCTGATACCGGGAGGAGGTCATTTATTAATGGGTTCCCTGAACGAATGATAATTCATCTCTGATTTCAATGATTCTTTTAAATCCTTCACGGATTATATAATTTACTCAGCATTCACCGGTTTTGCAGCCATCAGAATATCCAGAAGCGTTTGGTCATAGAGGGTGCCGTCATAATTCTTAAAACCGAAGCTGCTTTTATAACTCCAGGTCGTCCAGGCAATATTGTACTCGTCAAAAATAGAAATCATGTCTCTATACCAATTCCAAGCATCCTGTTGGGGAGCATCATGAGTAACGCCCCATTCTCCGCAAAAAAGCTGAAGATTATTTTCTTTAGCCACACGGATGGCTTCGGACATCAATGAGATCAGACTATCCCGGTTCCATTCGACCCTCCAGGACTGAGCCAGTTCTTTATCTTCAGGACTCAACTGTTCAAACTCCTCCGGGGTAACCATCAGGCCCGGATAGTGAACCCAGCCCTGATATCCTTTTAAGTTGGTCCAGCTGGTTTTGTAGTGAGTCAACAGAAAAGGCTCATAGAAATGAAAACTGAGAATAATATTGCGGTCGCCCTGCGGCACTTTTAAATATTGAAAAGTACCTACACCCTGCCACATATTGGAACCAATGACCAGCACTCTTTTAGGTTCTCTGGCCCGAAGAGCCTTATGCATTTTGACGATCAACTGATTCCATTGTTCATGATCCGGAGCAACCGGTTCATTCATGAATTCATACGCTACAAAATCGGTAGAATATTGTTTTAATTCTTCAGAAAGCTGATCCCAGAGCCCGATCAGTTTATCCTGCTCTTTTTCATCTTCAAACAAAGTGTTTTTACCTCCATCATTGCCGGCGTTAAAATGATGAGAACGAATAATGTGAAGATCAACTATAACCCTCAGATTGTACTTGATACACCATTGAATCCCATTATGCAATAGTTGAAAAGCTTCTGCTTCTTTTTCTCCTGCTTCGTTCCAGAGTTGTTCCTCGTCCACCGGAATGCGCAGATGATCAAACCCATATGAGGCTAATCTTTTTACATCTTCTTCGGTAAAGAAGGCTACTCTATCAGCACCTCTTGCTTTACTTTGTGAAAGCCAGTGACTGATATTGGTCCCTCTTTTGATCTTAAAACCATCGATACCGGAACCTTTTTGAGATTGACATGAGACAAGGAAAATGCCCAAAGACAAGAAAAAGAGTAATCGTTTCATTCTCGTATTTTAAAAATCAATGAATTAAGTAGCTTGGAAGTCGTTATGAAAATCTTTGTAATTCAAATATAAACAAAAAAAGGATATCCGGAATTCCGGATATCCTTTACGGATACACAAAGGCCGGCCAGGCTATTCTAATGTATGTAACCTTTCATACACTTCAAATCCCATCCGTCCGTTATGATAAGGACATGTCCAGCCGTCTCCCTTGATGTCGTTGGGGCGGGGAGTTCCGTCTTCTAAAAGGTTAGGATACCAGCCGCCGTATTGTTTGTCAACGATATATTTTTTGATATAATTCCATACGCCGACCGCGGCATCCAGGAACTTCTTATCCTTAGAGATTTCATAGGCATTCAGGTATCCTACCACGGCCTCAGCCTCAACCCACCATTGAATATTCTTACGGTAATTGTTTTCTCCTTCCTTCTCATAAATCATTCCTCCCTCGGCATTCATTCCTTCTGCCAGCTGAACTGCTGCAATTTTTACCGATTCTTCCTGAATCTTCCGGATCATCGCTGTGTCTCCCAACACCTTGCCGGCTTCATCAAATAACCAGGAAAACTCAATATCATGGCCGTAAGAATCATATCTTCCGGAAACCGTCCAGTCTTTGGCAAAATAAAGTTCCTGATGATGGGTCTGAGTATTAAGAATATGTTTCCAGAACATATCAATCATTCCTTCCATTTGTTTTTTAACCTCCGGATCAGGCCATACTCTGTACAGATTGGTGTAGGCTTCCAGTAAATGAAGATGAGTATTCATAGATTTTGCCTGCCGGGCTGCCATCCCTTTACCTTCCCGCCATTGCCAATCAGCGCTAAAGGCCTCCAGGTATCCTCCATTTTCTTTGTCATAGGCATGCTCTTCCAGTAATCTGAAGATCTGTTTAGCTTTTTCAAGACTCTCTTCGTTTTGAGTAATCCGGTAATATTCTGAGAAAGCATACATCGCAAAAGAAAGACCATAGGACATTTTGCTGGAATCAGCCACCGTTCCATCGGAATTCAGAACCCAGAACACCCCGCCGTTTTCTTTATCCCAGAAATAATTGGAAAGATATTTATAGGCGCGATGAGCCAGTTGTAAGGCTTCCTGATCTCCGAAAACGCGATAGGCAGAGGAATAGGTCCAAAGATACCTTGCAAAAAGCACATTGTGTTTTTGTGCGGAATCCTTCCCGGTTCCGTCCATGGCGATGGCTCCATAAAATCCTTCATTGGGATCATTGGGATCGACCGAATATTTTTTCCAGAATGGAAGGAGATTTCCATTCAGATCCTGTGTTATTTCATCCCGGAGTTGAATCAAAGCTTTCTTTTCTGCATCCGGAATTTTCTTTTCTCCGGAACAACCCACCACTATTGCCCCTAGCAATAGACTCATCAGCACAATAAAATTTTTCATACTCTAATAATTTGTTTCTCAATGGTATTATGAAACCCCATGTTGCTGGAAAGCAACATGTCCGGCCCATAATCCATTGAGGTTACTGTTAAAAAATAATGAGTTCCTGAGTTACACTGAACCCTTTCTATAAAGATAAGTATTTTAATATAAAGAAATCAACCCTTTTAGATAAAGAATGTTTTTTATCATTTAATACTGTTTTGAGGGGTTTTTTTGTGCATAACCGAGTGAGAGCGCGCAGGCAATCTGAGAGGATTTGTTGGATGAGGGGCGAAAAGCGATACGAAGCTTCTGAACGTAAAAACGAGAACTGTTCGACGAATGTTAGGCTGTGCGTAGCACAGACTATAAAGAGGAGTTTCTCGTTTTAGTGAATGAAGCGAGTTGAGCCGCCCCGAAGACTAGATCCGACGGATTGCCTGCGCTCTCTCACCCGGTTTTTGGCGCATACTCAATGCAGAGATGTCGGGATTGAATAAAAAATCCCCGCAACCTCTTCGATTGCGGGGATTTATATGAATTACGGGCAAATGCTTATTTGTTGCCGGCTTGTTGTACTGCAACGGCAACCGCTACGGTGGCTCCAACCATGGGGTTGTTGCCCATACCGAGGAATCCCATCATTTCTACGTGAGCAGGTACTGAGGAAGATCCTGCAAATTGAGCATCTCCGTGCATACGGCCCATCGTGTCGGTCATCCCGTAAGAAGCGGGACCGGCAGCCATATTGTCGGGGTGAAGGGTACGGCCTGTTCCTCCGCCGGAGGCTACAGAGAAGTACTTTTTACCCTGTTCCATGCATTCTTTCTTGTACGTTCCGGCTACAGGGTGCTGGAAGCGGGTGGGGTTGGTGGAGTTTCCGGTGATGGAAACATCTACGCCTTCCGATCTCATGATGGCAACGCCTTCGCGTACATCATCCGCGCCGTAGCATTTTACCTGTGCGCGAAGTCCTTTGGAGTAAGGAGTTTCCTTAACAACATTCAGAGCC
>JAQVSH010000052.1 GCA_028700615.1 Bacteroidales bacterium | reverse complement strand
TGGCATGATCATCAGCGATAAGAATTTGCATGGGCGATTTTATGGAATATGGGTGATTATTCTGGTGCCTCCTTCTTTTGGGGATCTAAATTCAATGGCGCCACCGCCTTGCTGGGCACGTGTCCGCATCCCGATTAATCCGATAGATTTTCCCGACTCGATTTTTTCCCGCGAAATACCAATGCCATTATCTTCAATAATCAGGAAAATTTTGTTGTTTTCAGAGAAAAGACGAACGTTCACATTGGTTGCTTTGGCGTGACGGATTACATTGGTGAGCGCCTCCTGGAGAATTCTGAAGAGCGTTAAATTTTGAATGGAGCTTCCGGAAGTTTCTTCTTCAAGAAATAATGAACAGGATATTCCGGTTCTCTGCTCGTACTCTTCGCAATACCATTCGATGGCAGAAGAAAGCCCAAGATCTTCAAGTATTCCCGGATGCAATTCGGAAGATATCCGTTGTACTTTCCGGATGATGACATTGGTCATTTCTATCATCTTATTCAGTTTTTCCACTGAAGCTTCTTTTTGTTCAATATTTTCCCGGATCCAGTTAAGGTCCATCTTCAGGGCGGTCATGGATTGACCCAGTTCGTCATGAACAATCATTGAAATTTCTGTTTTTTCCTTTTCTCTGAGGTTAATCAGGTAATGATTCAGACGTTCCAGTTGTTCTTTCGCTTTAATGACCTCTAGTTCGGAGGCTTCCAGCTTTTCTGATTTTTCAATAATTCTCTTTTTCTGCCAGTAAAGTTCCAGGAATACATTGATTTTACTGATGAGAATATTTTTGTGAAAGGGTTTTATGATATAATCTACCGCTCCGGCATCATATCCTTCCAGAATTTTTGACTGATCGTAGTATGCCGCGGTTAGAAAAATGATAGGTACTTTTTGTTCTGCTCTTTCTCTATTGATTTGAATGGCCAGTTGGTATCCATCCATCACAGACATCTGGACATCCAGAATAGCCAGGGAAAGATCTTTCCCTTTGCATTTTTCCAGCGCTTCATGTCCGGAAGCTGCTTTAATGAAATTTGCCTTAATATCTTTAAGGATAATTTCCAGATAAGCCAGATTGGCTTCACTGTCATCAACGATAAGTATATTGGGTACCTGATCCATGATGTATATAGATAAACTATTCGCAAATATATGAAAGGAATCCGTATTTTGTGTTTCATGACGGTTTCAGGTATATTTGTTTAAATATCTATGAGAAAAGTTGTTATCTGTCATTTTTTTTATTAAAGAATAACCTGCAATAAATGAAAAAAATATTTTTTTTTGTTTTGGGATAGTTCTTTGCTGTGGTTAAAGTTCAGATAAGAGATGCAAAGAGAAGGGTGGTTCAGACCGCTATGGATGAAATTAATTTCACCTTTCAAATCCGGATTTAAAAAATCTTTTATATTTACATACACTATAGACAGAATCTTCGCTTCATTTCAACTAAAAAACAGACTATGAAAAACAATGCTCGCAGAGATTTTTGAAAAAAAGTCTTATGGGTGTAGCAGGAGCCTCTATGCTTCCTGCATCGTTGAAAGCTACTGATCTGCAATCCGGATCTGAACTGGTAACCCGTGACTTGGGAAAAACCGGTTTGAAAGTACCTGTAATCAGTTTAGGTGCCGGCGGTTCTAACAGTCCTCAATTTATTAAAGCCGTTTATGAAGCAGGAATTAAATTGTTTTTCTCTGCAACATATTATGGTGAAGGAAATAATGAGAAAATGCTGGGAGATGCACTGAAGGGCATTCCCCGTGATTCTTTTTTGGTGGGTACTGCTGCTTTACCCAGGGGCGTGGATAATGCCAACGGCCTATACACAAAAGAGTCCACATATGATTCCTTGATCAAAACAGTGGAAAATAGCCTGACCCGCTTTGCGATGGATCATATGGACATTTTGTTACTGCCTTTTGCTGCTAAACGGGAATCTGTGTTTTTCGAACCTTTGCTCAGAGCCATGGAAGATTTGAAAAAACAGGGAAAAACCCGATTTATCGGAATAGCTTCCCATAGTTTGGCGGATGAAGCCCTGATAGCGGCTGCGGATACCAAGATTTACGATCTGGCGATGATTTCTTATAATTTTAAGGAGGAGAACAATCAAAAGCTGGAAGATGCTATTGTCTATGCGGGTAAGGCCGGATTGGGAATTTTGGCGATGAAAACTCAGGCCGGATCATACTGGGACAAAGAAAGAAAAGAACCCATTAATTCGCAGGCTACTCTGAGGTGGGTATTGAAGAATCCTTATGTTTCTAGTGTTGTATCCGGGATGGCTCAGTTTGAAGAACTGCAGCAGAATATTGCCCTGATGAAAAATCTGAAATATACCGAACAGGATCGTAAGGATCTCCGGTTGACTTTGCAGGCTGATCCTGCAGGATTGTATTGCCGGCAATGTCTGGAATGTGTTCCCCAGTGTCCGCATCATCTGGATATTCCCACTCTGATGCGCAGCTATATGTATGCATATGGTTATAAGAACTTTGGACAGGCGAAGGCTGCCATGCAAAAAGTGGATTTATCCGCCAAACCCTGCAACCTTTGCGAGTCCTGTCAGGTTCACTGTACTGCCGGTTTTGATGTTCAGTATAAAGTCAGGGATATTGCCAGATTGAAGGATGTTCCTTCAGATTTTCTGATGGCTTGATCTTCTTAATTTATAAAGCATTGTATAATAAGCACTTCCTGTTTTACGGGAGGTGCTTATTTTATGAGTAATACGATCAAATCCATTACATTGGTTTGGGTGGGTCCTGTTTTGATCAGTCCACCTGTCTTCTCAAAGAATGAAGTAGCGTCAAAACTGGAAATATACCGGTCAATCTCTATTCCTGCCTTATTTGCTTTTAAAACGGTGTCCGAATCGACTACGGCTCCGGCAAATTGCGTGGGCCCGTCGGTTCCATCGGTTCCTCCGCAGAGCAGTGTGATTCCCACGGTTTTGGATAGACGTTTGGCAGCGAGCAATGCAAGATGCTGATTGCGTCCTCCGATTCCATGGCCTTCTACTTTTACCGTAGTTTCCCCGCCAAAAAGAAGACAGATTTTTTCTTCTCCTTTCGTTTTTTGTATTCTTTTGGCCAGCGAGGTGATTTGACAAGCGATTTTTCTGACATCTCCCGCCATTGTATGTGTGTAAATCTGAGTCTGGTATCCCAGAGAGATGGCCTTCTTTGCAGCTTGTTCCAGTGCAATCCGGTTGTTCCCGATAATCAGATTTCTGGTAAGATGAACAGACGTCTCTTTTTCCTTCAGGGTTTCTGGTCTGAGTCCTTTGGCTCCTTCTTCCAATATGCGCAACAAGTTTTCCGGGATTTCAGCTTTTAATGCATGTTTTTCAAGAACTTTGAGGGCTTTAGCATAGGTCGTCCGATCAGGAGCAGTCAGGCCGGAGGCAATGATATCCGGGAAATCTCCGATTACATCAGACAATATCAGACTTACCGAAGTGGCAGGAGAGATGGCCCGGGTTAGCCGGCCTCCTTTCAGAGTAGAGAGGTGTTTTCTTATAGTGTTAATTTTCATGATATCCAGTCCTTTTCTGAGCAGGATTTCATTTAATTTTTTCATCTCATCCAGAGAAACTCCCTCGGGAATGTCCGCCAGAAGGGCAGATCCTCCTCCGGAAATAAGGCAAATGACCAGATCGTCTTTTGCGGCTTTTTGTGCAATCCGGAGAATTTTTTGACTTGCAATTTTCCCATTTTCATCCGGAACAGGATGCCCGGCTTCAGTTACTTCGATTTTTTGAAGCGGAATAATGTGTCCGTATTTAGTTACAATATGTCCTTCGGTAATCCGGTCTCCCAAAATGGATTCGAGGCTGGCTGCCATAAATGCGGATGCCTTTCCCGCCCCAAGAACATAGATGTTTTTTATTTCCGAAAGGTCATAAGCAATCTTGCCTATCTGTAGAATCGAATCCCTGAGAGATACCCAATGACGCATCAGGGAGTCTGGTTTTACACTTTTAACTCCGGAAAGGAAAATCTCCCGTGCAGTATTTTTGCCGGATTTCAATTGAATTTCAAAAAGAATTTCAAATTATATCCCAAATATACTATCATTTTTAGATCAGAAATGAAGCTAAAAAGGCGTTGGCTCCGGAGAAAGTCTGATCGATAAATGAAAATCTCTTTATTTTGGACAGTTTGTGTTATCTTTGGTAATGGCACTAAAGTATGTTCTTTAATGGTTCACGATGCCTTTACTGATTACCCTATGAGAAATTTGAATTATGGAATTATAGGCAATTGCCGGAGTGCAGCTCTTGTTTCCGACAAGGGAAGCATTGACTGGTGTTGCCTCCCTGATTTTGATTCTCCTTCTGTTTTTGCAAAAATTCTGGATGAAAACATTGGCGGATACTTTGGGTTTGAGGTGGATGATCAGTATGTGATTTCTCAGAAGTATTTCTACAGGACAAATATTTTACGTACTGAGTTCAGATCAGATAAAGGAGCATTTGAGGTGATTGATTTTATGCCAAGATATAAAACCGGAGAGAATGAATATTATGATCCGGCTGAGGTTTATCGTTATCTGCGGCCTCTTTCCGGATCGCCGGTTTTTCGTGTTAGATATTTACCTGCTTTGAATTATGCCGGAGAAGAGGTGGTTCATGAGATCGAGGATAACTATATACGTTCATACTCAAAGTTAAATAAGCATGATTGCGTATATCTGTATTCGAGTATGGACCTTCAGAATGTTTTAAATGGAGATGAAATTATGCTGGATCACCAACAATATTTATTACTCTCCTATAATCAGAAATTGATAGACATTGACATATACAGGGTTTATCTTGAATATCAGCGAACCAAAGTTTATTGGTTGAACTGGACTAATCGTTCTAAAAAATTTGACCGATACAACGAGGAGATTGTTCGGAGCATGCTGGTTCTTAAAGCGATGTCATTTGATGAAACAGGGGCTGTGTTAGCGGCTTTGACTACCAGTATACCTGAAACTATCGGAGAGGTTCGAAACTGGGATTATCGTTTTTGCTGGCTCAGAGACGCTTCTATGTCAATGGATACGCTATTGAAAATGGGCCATTACAATGCGGCAAAACGTTTTTTGAATTATATCAAAGGAATTATTCAGTCAAAACAAGATTCTTTTCAGATTATGTACGGCATCCGGAGGGAAAGGGAACTTACAGAAATCATTTTACCTCATCTCACCGGTTTTGAAAATTCAAAACCGGTGAGAATTGGTAATGCTGCCTATTCTCAAAAACAAAATGATGTTTTCGGATATGTGTTAAATGTTATTTATAAATATTTTAAGTTTTTTCCGGGACCTCTCGATGAAATAGAGGACATGTGGGAAATTGTTCGGAATATTATCCGGACAGTATCCAACCATTGGAAAGAACCTGATCAGGGCATTTGGGAAATACGCAACGAGGTTAATCATTATGTTATTTCCAAGGTAATGAGCTGGGTGGCAATGGACAGAGGGGCCAAAATAGCCGGATTGTTGAATAAAAAATATTATGCTTCACTCTGGAGAGACATTGCCAACCAAATGAAGGCTGATGTTTTTCAAAATGGATGGAATGAAGATTTGCAGACTTTTACACAAGCTTATAGTAATTCAGATATGGATGCCTCTCTTTTGCTTATGGAGGAATATGGTTTTTTACCGGCTGACGATGAGAGGTATAGAAAAACGGTATTTGCGGTCAAAAAAGAATTGTTTCATAACGGATTAATGTATCGTTATGTGAATCACGATGATTTTGGCAATCCTACTTCATCTTTTACTATATGTACGTTTTGGCTTGTTCAAGCCCTGTTTCGGATTGGAGAAAAGGAGGAAGCCAGAAGTATTTTTGATGACCTTTTAAGCTATGGAAATCATCTCGGACTTTTTAGCGAGGATCTTGATTTTTCCACAAAGAGACTTTTGGGGAATTTTCCGCAGGCATATTCTCATTTAGCCTTGATTAATACGGCTGCTTTGTTGTCTGAGAAAAAGTATAGTTCAAAATTTGTTCGTCCCTGATTTCGGGGAAAGAATTACATTTTGATTGATAGTGAAATCTTATATTATTAATCGAAGATGTATGTTAATAATGGTTTGATTATGGAAAAGAGAATACATTTTGAGAGATTGGTTATTGCAGCGTATCGCCTTCCTTTTAAGATTGTTAAGACAAAAGGCAAAAATAAAGTGGTGCAAAATTCAGGAGGATTGGTTTCTGCAGTTCTTTCTTTATCAGAGAGTTTAAAAAATGATGAAAATCAACTGCATAACAACAAAATTGTATGGACCGGAATAGCAGATAATCAGAGTTCTTCTGTTTTTTTTAAGAAATTCAGGAATGATCACTTTGAATTGTTTCCTGTTGATTTGCCCCCGAAATTAAATGAGTTATTTTATGGAGGTTTTTGTAACGATCTGATATGGCCTCTTTTTCATTATTTTACCACTTACGCAGTGTTTGACGATGTGTATTTTGAGGCATACAAAGAGGCAAATCAGAAATTTTGTGATGAAATTGTGAAAATTACCCGTCCCGGCGATTTTATTTGGGTTCATGATTATCAATTGCTGCTTCTTCCGGGAATGATCAGGGAAAAAATGCCTGGCGTTTCTATTGGCTTTTTTCTTCACATTCCTTTTCCTTCTTATGAATTATTCAGGCTATTACCCCGCGGATGGCGGGAATGTATAATAAAAGGAATGCTGGGTGCTGATTTGTTGGGATTTCATACCAATGATTATACACAGCATTTTTTGAAATCTGTCAGGCGTACTACGGGTTTTGAATGTCAACAGAATGTTATTCTGACCCGCAATCAAATCGTGAAGGCAGATGCTTTCCCCATAGGGATAGATTATTCCAAATTTCATGATGCTTGTCTATGTATGCCGGTGATCTGTGAGAAAAAAAAGATTCACAAAAATCTTCCGGGTCAAAAACTAATTTTTTCTGTAGATAGACTGGATTATACGAAAGGGTTGCTATTGCGATTGAAAGGATATGAGACATTTTTGGAGAAATATCCTGAATGGCATTCAAAAGTGGTTTTCAATATGGTAGTAGTCCCTTCCAGAGACCACATTGAAAAATACCGGACATTAAAGAAAGAAATAGAATCTACCGTAGGCAGAATCAATGGAAAGTATAGCTCATTATCATGGAGACCTGTTATATATCAATATAAATCATTGTCTTTTGATGAATTAATATCTCTTTATGGGGCAAGTGATGTGGGATTGATTACACCTTTACGTGATGGAATGAACCTCGTTGCGAAAGAATATATTGCCTGTCAGAATGACAATAAGGGAGTTTTGATTCTGAGCGAAATGGCTGGAGCTGCGTCTGAATTGAGTGAGGCTATTCTTATTAATCCTGTGGATAATAATGAAATGTCAGAGGCGATTTTTAATGCCTTAGAAATGAATCAGCCGGAAAAAACAACGCGTCTGGGAAGAATGCAAAAACGGATTTCCGAATATAATGTATTTACCTGGGCCTTTGATTTTATGGATCAGGCTTGGGAAGTTAAACGTATTCAGAAGCAGATGAGTGTCAGGTTTATCAATAAAACCATTTTGTCCGGAATAATATCTGCCTATAAAAATGCCTGTAACAGAATTTTTTTGCTGGATTATGATGGCACATTGGTTTCTTTTGAAAAATATCCCGAGATGGCAACCATTGATGTCAATACGTTGAATATTCTCAGAAAACTGTTGGATAATACTAAAAATCAGATCGCAATAATCAGTGGAAGGGACCGGGGTTTTCTTGAACAGCAATTTGATGATATGCCGGTTACCTTAGTCGCTGAGCACGGTTATTTTATCAGAAAGCCCGGAAAGTCATGGGAATCTACTGTTCACTCAGGTGAAAAGTGGAAAGATGCAGTGATGCCAATACTTAAAGAATATGTGAATCGGTGTAACGGAACTTTTATTGAAGAAAAAACAGGCAGTCTGGCCTGGCATTACAGAAATGCCGATGTGGATTTTGCCCAATTGAGGCTTCATGAGTTGCGCGATGACTTGGCTGAGGTAATTCGTCATAAAACAAATTTTGAAATTCTGGAAGGAAATAAAGTGTTGGAGATCAAGAGTGGGAAATATGATAAAGGGCAGGCTGCATTAAATTTGCTTTCCAATGGACATTTTGATTTTATTTTGGCCGCCGGAGATGATAAGACGGATGAGTTTCTTTTTAAAGCCGTGCCGGAATCTGCATATACTATACGTGTCGGAATGAGTCCTTCTTTGGCGAAATATAATGTATCTGCCTATCCGGTTCTGCTAAAATTGTTGAAAAATCTTTCTGCCGGATAAATACATTTTCAGATTATCTGGTGATTTTTGGGGAATGTAAGTCTGGAAACAGGGGAATGGGTTTATGTTTAAGATTTTTAGAAATATAGATAGTAAAAATTACCGGCCGGGCTACGGGGGTCTGGATATTTTTAAATTTATCGGTCCCGGGCTTTTGGTGACAGTCGGATTTATAGATCCGGGAAACTGGGCCTCCAATCTGGCGGCCGGGGCGGAGTACGGCTATACCCTTCTGTGGATGGTTAGCTTGTCTACGGTAATGCTCATTATTTTGCAGCATAATGTGGCGCATCTGGGTATTGCCACAGGGCTTTGTCTTTCAGAAGCAGCTGCCATTTATCTTAAGCCTTCTTATTCGAAAATACTGCTTTCTTCAGCGATGCTGGCCTCTGTATCGACTTCATTGGCCGAAATTCTGGGCGGAGCCATCGCCCTGAATATGCTTTTTGACATTCCTTTCCGGGCAGGGGCTCTGTTGATAACTCTGTTTGTTTTGATTATGCTTTTTACCAACTCCTACCGGATTATTGAAAAATGGATTATCGCTTTTGTGTCCGTGATCGGACTGTCTTTTTTATACGAGCTTTCTCTGGTCAATATTGACTGGAATGCGGCGGTTACAGGGTGGGTTACCCCTTCTTTCCCGGAGGGCTCTATGATAATTATAATGAGTGTTTTGGGGGCGGTTGTGATGCCTCATAATTTATTTTTGCATTCAGAAGTCATTCAGAGCCGGCAATGGAATCTGAAGGACGAAAAGGTGATCAAGAAACAATTGAAATACGAGTTTCTGGATACCCTTTTTTCTATGATGGTTGGATGGGCCATTAACAGTGCCATGATTTTACTGGCCGCTGCCACCTTTTTTCAAACCCGGACACCGGTTTCTGAACTGGGGCAGGCCGGAAATTTATTGATCCCTTTGCTGGGCAGTCACGCTATGGTGGTATTTGCTGTTGCTCTTTTGTTTTCAGGAATCGCTTCTACGATTACTTCAGGCATGGCCGCCGGAACTATTTTTGCCGGGATGTTCAAAGAACCATACGATATAAAAGACAACCATTCCAGAATGGGAGTGGCGATTTCCCTGATACTTTCACTGGGTATCCTCTTTTTGATCACCAATCCTTTTCAGGGATTGATTCTTTCTCAGATGATCTTAAGCATTCAACTGCCTTTTACGATTTTTCTGCAGGTGCATTTGACGTCTTCAGAAAAAGTCATGGGCAGGTATAAAAATTCAGTCCGCTTTAAATTGGTTTTGTACGCCCTGGGTATTGTGGTTACCATGCTGAATATTGCTCTTTTTATCAGTTTTTTTTAGAAAATTTGTCTTTATAAATTTTCTGTATATGTCGTATTGAAATTTGATTACTTTTGCGCAATCGTTTGACTTAAAATTGTTACCACATGAAATTAAAAACATTACTTTTTGCAGCTACCTGTTTTTTACTGCTTCCCTGCGCTGCCCAATAGCGGCACGGAGACTGTTTCCGCTGATTTTCGGCTTATTTCGGCTTCCAATACCCCCCTGAACGATAAGGTCGGTAACGGACAGATGCGCACGGATATTTTTTATCGGATCCAGGTGATACTCATTCAATTGCCGCCGTTGCGCCATCGAAAGCAGGACATCCCGCTGCTGGCGGAGCATTTTCTGCGAAAGATGAAACCTGCTTCCGGCACC
>JAQVSH010000051.1 GCA_028700615.1 Bacteroidales bacterium | reverse complement strand
GAGAGACTCAGCACAAAAGAAATTAACAACCTACCGGTATTACTCGGAGAGCGGGACGTGCTGAAGGTCTTGCAGTATATTCCGGGCATCAAATCTTCGGGTGACGGGAACACCGGTATTTATGTCCGTGGAGGAGGCTCTGACCAAAATCTGATGATGCTGGACGAAGCTCCGGTATACAATGCATCCCATCTTCTCGGTTTTTTCTCCACGTTTAATTCGGACGCCATCCGGGATGTAACCGTATACAAAGGAGAAATGCCGGCCCAGTATGGAGGAAGACTTTCATCAGTACTGGACATTAAAATGAACGAAGGCAATAATCAGAAGTACCGTGTCAGCGGAGATATAGGACTCATCTCTGCAAAAATAAATGCAGAAGGGCCTATTCAAAAAGACAAATCTTCTTTCTTTCTCTCCGCCCGACGGACCTATGCTGATTTATTTCTTAAATTATCCAGTGACGAAAGCCTCAGAAACAATCAATTATACTTTTACGACATTAATGCAAAAGCCAATTACATTATCTCGGATAAAGACAAAGTATATTTCTCCCTGTATACCGGAAGAGACAACCTGAGTCTGGATGACTTGTTTGGCTTAGACTGGGGAAATACGACCACAACCCTGCGCTGGAATCACGTAATCAACGCGCGGCTGTTCTCCAATACCTCTGCTATTTACAGTAAATACAATTACAATGTTTTGGTGGATCTCGGAGGCAGTGATTTGTCCATAAAGTCTTCGATCCGGGATTGGAATCTGAAACAAGAGTTTCAATACCTCGCCAATCCGAACAGCACCTTCCGCTTTGGAATCAATTCCATTTATCATACGATTGTTCCCGGAAGCATCAGTTCTTCAGATCCTGAGACCATTCATCCCAAAGAATTTCAAAAAAGATATTCTTGGGAAAACGCGTTATTCGGCTCTCACACCCTGACCATTAACAGTCGGCTTAACCTGATCTACGGTCTGAGATTTTCCTCGTTTAGTATTTTAGGAAAAGGAGACTTCTATACCCTCGATGAAAACCATGAAGTAACAGATACGACGACATACTCCGCCGGACAATTCGTAAAAACCTATTTTCAGATAGAACCCCGGATATCCGCCAGCTACAAGATCTCTGAAAAATCTTCTCTAAAAGCTTCTTACACCAGAAACACCCAAAATCTTCATTTACTCACCAATTCCACCCTCTCCTCTCCTGCCGACCGATGGACAGCCAGTTCCAATCTGATTCAACCTGAAATCTCGGATCAGGTTTCCCTGGGATATTTCCGGACCTTCAAAGACGAAAGGTTTGAGTTCAGCGCCGAAGCGTATTACAAACGAATGCAAAACCAAATTGACTACAGGGATGGAGCCGACCCGATGCGTACTGAGATTGTAGAGAAAGATCTTTTGTATGGGAAAGGACGGGCGTATGGCATTGAATTGTTTTTAAAAAAGCGAACCGGACGACTGAACGGCTGGATAGGATATACGCTTTCAAGAACGGAGAAGCGCATTGCAGAAATCAACGAAAACCGCTGGTACCCGGCCAAGCAAGACCGGACACACGATATTTCGCTGGTGGTCATGTATGAACTCAATGACAAGTGGTCTCTTTCAGGAACCTGGGTATATGCCACGGGAAATGCAGTCACTTTTCCCAGCGGGAAATACATCGTAGATGGCCAGGTCATCAATTATTATACCGAAAGAAACGGATACCGGGTGCCCTCCTATCACAGGATGGATCTCGGAGCCACGCGGAAGCTCCGAACTACGAAGAAGTTTTCTTCAGAACTGTCCTTCAGCCTGTACAATGCCTATGGAAGAGCCAATCCTTTCATGATCGAATTCAGGGAAAGCCCCTCCGATCCATCCCGTTCAGAGGCCGTAAAATACTCTTTGTTCAAAATGATTCCTTCCATATCCTACCGTTTTACGTTTTAACCCCGGTCTCATGAGAAAATCACCATTTTTTATAGTGTGGATGTTCAGCCTCCTGATTTTCACTGCCTGTGAAGAAGTCATTGAGATTGATCTGAACAATGCGGATCCCCGATATGTTATTGAGGGGATGGTGAGTGATCAGAGTGTTCCGGTGGAGGTTAG
Source organism: Bacteroidales bacterium (assembly GCA_028700615.1). GTDB lineage: Bacteria > Bacteroidota > Bacteroidia > Bacteroidales > UBA4181 > JAQVSH01. Next base: position 7,978 of record JAQVSH010000051.1, on the reverse strand, counting down.
GATCAGTCAGACTAAAAACTTCAACGAAAATAATGATTTTAACGGGGTTTCCGGCGCCATAGTAAGGATCAGCGATGATGTCGGTCATCAGGCGGCGCTTACGGAATCAGAGCCAGGCATTTATCAGAGCACAGAGTTGTCCGGAGTTCCGGGAAGAACCTATTCCCTGCGGGTAGAGGTCGGAAACCATGTATTTACCGCTACTTCCGCAATGCCCTTTAAAGTGCCTCTCGACACGGTGTATACTCAGGAAGAAAGGTATCCGGGAAAAATTTACCAAATGCCTTATGCACGATTCAGAGATCCGGCCGGAATTGAAAATTATTACCGCTTTAGAATTTTTGTCAACGGAGAGTTTATCAAGACCGTGGATGTAGAAAAAGATGAATACAAAGACGGACTGACCATCCGGCAAGGCGTGTATTATTTTGGGAACGAAGACAATGACACTCCGGAAGACGACAACGGGCTCAAAAGCGGGGATCATCTGACACTGGAAATGCAGTGTATTGACAAAGAGGTATACCGTTATTTCTTTACCCTGCAGCAGACGATAGGACAATCCTCTTCAGCACCCTCCAATCCGGTAAGCAATATCCAGGGAGGTGCCTTGGGTTATTTCAGCGCCTTTACCGCCGAACAAAAATCATTCATCGTGGAATAGCTAATTACACCTCCTCGTCAAAAGCCTCTTTCTTCCAATCAGGCATCAACCGGTCGGACATCCTAAGTGCAACCCAAATATGTGGAGGAATCCACCGTAGGGGATTTCTGATCTACTTGTCTGAAATGATTGATTTTCTCCGCGCTTTATAAAGATTGCTCACCAACATATAAATCGCATGGGGTAACATAAAAAAAGTAATTCCTGATTCTGGTATCATGTAGGAACCCATCATCACAACAAGTAAGTATGAAATTGTGAAACTATGAGGCAGTATTTTATATTTCCTTTCAATAACATGTAGTAATAAACCAAATGGGATAATTAAAACACCAAAATAGAAAAACCAAAAAGCTGCAAAAGATTCAAATAATTCTTTTCCAGCCATGAGACGATTTTCTTGTAAATCGTGAAACAAATAAAAAAAATTTGATTTTGAGAATTCACTGAACTGCCTGCCAAAACCATCTGATGATAAAGCAAACTGAGTATGCATTAGTCCTATAATAACTAAAATGATCCCGTTAGTGACATTCTTTAAAATTTTCATCATAATTAACTTATATATTACGATTCATTAGTGTCCACTAATGAATCTCTATACTAAATGAGAATATCGGTGCAAACACATATTTATAGTACATCATTCCGTATATTTTTCCATCATTACCGTTTCACTCATTAGCTTTCGCTGCGTCAGGTGCCTGTCTGCATCAGCAAATTCTTTCTTAGGATATCCTAAGATGAGTATAGCTGTTGGCTGAATATAATCCGGAAGATTAAATTCTTTTCTTATAATCCGGGGGTCAAATAATCCGACCATAACACTACCTATCCCCTTTTCTCTCGCGGCTAACATCATATGGTCTGTTACAATACCTATGTCTAAATCACCCGAACATTTGTTATCAAATTCTCTTACCAACGCATCTCTTTCATCCCGGCATATAATCATGATGCATTGAGAGCCAAAAGTTTTGTAAGTTTCTGGACTTTCTCAATATTCATTTTGTCCTGTACCACAATAATCCTCTGCGGCTGCTTATTACAAGCTGAAGGCGCGACACGTCCCGATTCCAGAATATAATCAAGGTTTTCTTTCTCCACCGTCTTGTCCGAGAACGAACGAATGGAGCAACGTTGTTTTGCTAAGTCTAAGAAATTCATATTTTATGGGTCACTACTATCGACCGGCTAAAAAACACTTTGGGAGCTTCAACTACTTCAAATCCTATCGCTTCAAGGTTGTCAATCATCGCATGAAATGATTTCTTCGGAACATGAAACTTAGGCTCAATGATCAACATTTGGCCCTGAGGAGTCAATATTGACTTTAACTCCTTAAATAGCCGTACCTGATCCGGAACCTCATGAATCATATAAAAAGCCAATATAAAATCAACGGACTCAGACACATTGATCGTATCACGATCACATTGATGAAGCCGGAAAAAAGGTTCATACTCCGTCCCTTTTATCTTGGCTCTCACCACATCCAGCATCCCCTCCTGAAGATCAGCACAGATCACTGTCCCTGATGGATGGAGCAGCTTTGCTATTTCCATTGAAAAGAATCCCGGCCCACATCCTAAATCCAAAACCGCCATTCCTTCTTTAATGTAGGGACGTAGTATCTTTTGAGGATTCTGAAACAACTTTCTGAATTTATTATCCAGCATCCCGGATTTTTCAACAGGACAAACCGATTCGTTTACATTTCTATTCATTGGATTATCTATTATATAATGGTTATATCCGATCTCCGGCCTGTACACTCGTTTGGGTCATGCCGGCAAACATCATAACTCTATTCAATGATTATGTCATATTTATCCAACAAACCAGCTATTCCGGAAAGCGGAAACCTGGTTTTCTTCACTTTGTTTATCTCTAGATCAATGGAAAAATTATAGGAGGTCCGAAAATCAACCCACTCAAGATTAGAATGATCAAAGCGGGCCAGTAAAAGATTACAATCGTCAAAAACCGCATGGTTCAGGTCACACTCCGTAAAGTCAACCTCCTTACATTGAGACTTGCGAAATACCGTTTTCGGAATCTTGAGTTTATAAAAAGAGGCGTAATCCAATTGGCAATAATCAAATGAAAAGGAAAGCCCAAAACGATTTCCATCCTCAAAATGAAGCCCCAACAGCTTACAATCCGCAAATTGGACATTACTCAATGTTGCATTGTACAATTTTGACATACTCAGATTACAACTGCTGAACTCACAATCTACAAACTTCACATCGCTCAAATCCTGTTCGGACAGATTGCAATGGCTGAATCTGCATTGTTCAAATTCATTGTAAAGGAACAGGTTTTTCTGATAATCCTCCTTTTCAAAAGTAGTCTCCTTGATATATGATTCTGCCATTTTTTTTGAGTTCTCTGATGATTTATTTTGGGGGATGGTACGCCGGCATTTTATGGTTTCTTTGCCTCATGATACGCTTTTACGAAGGCTCTTACTGAACGGGAAGCTCATGCAAGCTCTTGTCAAGCATCTCATAAAACATCTGTTTACAGATATCCATTTTAAAAAATCTTTGTAGTCATTGAATAATCTCTCATTGAGCCCATCATGAAATGATTTTGTCTGCCCGGACGGTTTTTATTGAAAGTGTAATAGCGTTTCATTACGCACGGTTTGTTCAGCAAAGTTATACTAAAATTTTGGGGAGTCACATCACGGAACTCCACATGTTTCAACAGATACCATTTTGGGGTCATTTCTGAAACAAAGTATATATCTGCCATTATTTCGTGCAGAAAATGTGATTTTAAACACGAAAACTACACGTAATATGTGAAAAATGAAAATAGAACGAGATATTATAGGGCAACTAAAGCTATGGAAAAACAAGGACGGGCGAAAACCTCTATTGTTTAAAGGAACTTTGACAGAGAACGCCATTTTACAGTTGCTCGTCCCCAATCGGATGGATTGACCACGGCCTACTCTCTCATATTTCGAAGTGTTGTTATTTATCGTAATGATATCTGCAGCTATAAATTAGAATTTCCTCATCCTTTATTTGATAAACTAATCTATGCTCTCTGTCAATTCTTCGCGACCATAATCCGGATAAATCATACTTTAATGGCTCTGGCTTGCCTTTACCTTCAAAAGGAGTTCTTTGAATATCCCGAATCAATTCGTTAATTTTTTTCAACATGTTCTTGTCTTCTGTAAGCCAGGAAGTGTAATCTTCCCATGAGTTTTTAGAGAAAGTAATAATCATTTTTCTTCAATTAGATTCTTACTAACTTTCTTTCCCTCTTTGATTTGCTTAATTGACTCGTAGAGTCTATCAGCATTGGCTTTAGAGCTTAAAAGATGGACCGTCTCCATTATTGAATTATATTCATCCAATGAAATTAAAACAGTTCCGTTTCCTGTTCCTCTTTTGATGATCAAGGTCTCGTTGTTCTCTTCAACGCTATCAAGATACTTTTTTAGTCCTGTTCTAAATTCGGTATAGTTTGCGGCAATCATATCTGTGGTTTTTAAGTTATTAATCAGGTACAAATATAGGTACTTATTTAATAACTAACAAATCTTGCACCATTTTGTTCAACGCGTTCCTCACCTGTGACCTAATGGTGTAGGCTTCCCGGAGCTTTGGCCAAATAAAAATGGGAGGGGATCACTCCTCACAATACAGGAAATCGAATGCCGTCGGATCCGCAACATTCCGCAACGCAATGAACATCTGTTGGCCAACCACCGTTGTTTTGGCATCCCGTCCGTAGTTGACAGAGGCCTCGGCGCAGACTGAAAATATAGCGGATTGACGGAAGTGGTTAACCACTTGATTTTGTTTTATATCACCTTATCAAAAATAGAAATTGCTATTATATAAAACAAGATTTTTAGAAAGATTCTTATATAAAACGAAATGAATGAAGAATATCTGGAGCAACCCATCGGCAATAAAAAATCACAGAAGTTCTATTTATATCCCGTTTTAAGAAGGGAAAAATCATCTATGCAGTTATGGATCAAAAATATAAAGGACAATACAAAGCTTATTAATCCATGCTTCAACGTAAAGTTGGCCTCCATCATCCAGGGATCATTATGTTTGATCAATAGGATAAATCCCAGACTGATCAGTACCAGGGATAACCCCACAATGATCGGCATGAAATTATAAAATGGTCTGGTGTGGTGGGCCATTCGTTTTTTAGCCAAATGTGACTCAACAATCTGTGCGGTAAAAGAATGATCATCAATTTTTTGCAAGCCCCTTTGCAAAGTTTTTTTTATTAAATCATCATTTGTTTCCATCTTTCATGATCTCGTATAATTTCTTTCTCGCTCTGTGTAAAATCACCTTAATGTTAGCCACACTAAATCCGGTTATTTGTGAAATATCCCGGATAGATTTTTCGGCAAGATAAAAAAGCATAATAACATGCCTGTCGGAATCATTCAACAATTGAATGGCATCGTACAACTCCTTTATTCTGATTTCACTCTCTTCATTCGTCTCCGGATTTTCATGATGCTCCGGATTCGCAATCACCAGGACATAATCAACTTTATGTACTCTATTAGCGCATTGTGAAAAAACAACTGACTGATTATACACTATCCTATACAACCATGTTGAAAATTTAGACTCATTACGAAATCTGCCTATATTCTCAAGCACCTTTAAAAAGCTATCCTGAGTGATGTCTTTGGCATCTTCCTGATTTCTAACAATACTTAACGCTAAATTATAAGCAACATTTTTGTATTTATCAATTAAAAAAGACAGCGCCTCAGGATCTCCGGAGATAGCTTTTTTAATGATGTCAGATTCCATTTTCACCTGCTATTCCGGTTGTTTGTGATTCTATAGTTGATCAGAAATCCTATGCCTCCGAAAATAAGTAACATCATCAAATAGGTAATAATTTCATCCATCATCTCATAATTAATTACCAGCAGGTGTCCGCAAAGCAAACCCAGTCCCAATGAGAGCAATAACACCCCATTTTTTAAGTTTGCCTGTTTTTGATACTCCGTAATATTCAATCCTTCATCCGGATTAAGACCTTGTTCAATGAGTTTTATCCGTTCTGAATTTCTGGTTCTTATGTAATAACCCATCAATCCGCACACCGGAAATACCACAATCAGTAAAATGATAAAAAGTCCCATATTCTTAATGATTAAGTTAATGTATGGTTTAGATTATGATATAGCGAAAAGGTTACAAAATCTGTGGCATATTTAATATATGTCACAGATTATTACGGCACATCATAAAGAACCAGCCCTCTGCCATCTTCGGGCGAAATTCTGCCATTGAAAAGCAGGCCGGTAAGCCAGGAATATCTCTTTGATGAGGCGCGGTTTACCGGCTTCGCTCCTATTCCGCCAATATTATATTTCCGCCCGGGGTGATTCCGTTTTCATTAAAAGATTCAATGGTAAAATAGTAGGGAAGGTTGGCATTCAGGCTACGGATCGTTACAGAGTCCTGTCCGTAGACCATATAGCTCTGATATAGCATCTTCTGATCTATCCCATAACTGATAACATACCCGGTGGCATTGGCCGGTTTGTCCCAGCGAAGCGTCACGCTTCTTTTGTCTTCCTGATTTCTGACGGCGGTAAACTGGCTCACCTTCTCGGGCGCAGCCCCGGATCCCTTGCCAAAAGCCCTGAACCCGCTGATGGCAAAATGACCTCCCGGAACCTGAACATTCTTAATCTTCAGGTATCTGCAGTTTACTTTATCCTGCAACTGAATATACTCATGGGTATTGTCGGTAGTGTTCTTCGACTTATCCGCCAGTGTATTCCAGTGAACCCCGTCACCAGAGTATTCCAAAACATATCTGTGATACAGATTCTTCTGCCTGCCAAGGATTGCGGTATTGTGTTCGGCAAAATTAATCTGCACAGCATAGACATCGTACAACTCACCCATGTCCAGCATCGCGTACTCATTGGCATTGCCGCTTCCGGCCGCCCAATAGGTTCTGATGTCCTCATCGGTCATATTGTATGCAGGGAGAGAATCCACCGAGGAAGACACCTCCACTTTTTTATTGTATGACAGCAACATCCATCCGGGGAAGATTTCTTCAAAACTCCGGATCTTGCCCTGCGGAATGATCAACGGATAATCTCCATACTTAGTGATGGTGTACATCGTTCCCTTAGGATCAAAAAATGTCGGGAAAATGCCCAATCTCCGCTCAAAATTATGTTTCTGCGAAATGGTGATCGTGCTAATGTGCCAATAGTTTCCATAAGCATCCGCATACGAGCTGCCATGCCCCGCTCCTGCCGCAAAGCCTTCAGGTTTATATGAAAAAGGATTGTGAGACTGCAAGGTAAAGGGGCCCAGGGGATTCTCCGAGACATAGACTGCATCGGCATAGCTTTTATATTCCGTCCCGGGACCGGCATACTGCAAATAATATTTACCGTTGTGTTTGTTCATCCAGGAACCTTCAATCCACGGCCTTTGATTGACCAGTGTATTGTAATCGCCCGGAACTTCCCATCCATACTCCTTCGGGTTGGCCTGGAGCAAGGTTTTGGGCTCACCCATAAAGGCAAAATTATTTTTATAATCCACCTCTTCTCCGTAAAGAGGCCTCCTGTCTGAACATCCCCAGTATAGGAAAAGCCGGTTGTCCTCATCCAGAAAGAAGGCCGGATCCCATACAGGCATCTGCAATTTTTCCACCGCAACGCTCCATTTCCCGCTCAGAGGATCGGTGCTCTTATACACGGTGCTCTGGGTATTGGAAGAAGCAAGAAAAAACAGCGTGTCTTTCAGCGCAAAAACAGTAGGCGCATACTCTTCTGCCGGAATCTGATCGGTCTCAATAAATGTCCATTGGGCCATGTCTTTAGAATGCCAATACCCTCCTGATTTTGAAGCAAAGAGATAAAACTCGTCTTTAAACCGGATCATGGTAGGATCCGCGGCCTCTCTTCGCGAAGGCATTTCGAGAGTAAACCGATAGCTGATATCTACCGGGTTACAATAGGTAATCACCGCAGTTTGTTCTTTCTGAACCTGAGACGTACAACAGGCACAGGATAAGAGCATCATGAAAAATAAAAATAATGGCTTCATACAATTTAGTGAGTTAAATGAGTCAGTGAGTTAATAAGTAAGCAATCCCCCCTTTGAATATCGAAATAAACTTTTGAAATTCAATTATTTTTGAAAAACAAGCTGAGCAAAGTCATATAAATGAAACCTCCAGACCTGCCATTCATGTGAACCCACCGGACCTGAAAAAGCAGTCTGAATGCCATGCGCTTTCAGGGCGTCATACATTTCTTTCATC
>JAQVSH010000389.1 GCA_028700615.1 Bacteroidales bacterium | reverse complement strand
TGAGCTGGTGACCGTGGTATATACTGACACCAATATGTATGTACGACTTGCCAATTACTCAGGTCCAGTTCAAATTGAAATCAGAGATGGAACCGGAATTGTCAATATTTCAGTCTCACAGCGTGTAAATGGAAATACAACCATTATGCTTCCCCTCAACGCTTTGCTTCCGGACCAATATTCCCTGTTTATTCTGGCAGAGTATATGTATTTTGGTAATTTTATAACTTATTATATGGAAGCTGCAACTCTCTGATCGTTAGTTATGTTTAGACGTTCTTAATATTATTGTAATAATTTACTGTAAACTTGTTTATAATAGCTAATATCATCAATATAGAAAGATCCCAAGCACAATGAGGTAGAAGATGTTTATAGAAATGGGAATAATCGCAATATTCATTTTCTGTAAGGCAACACGTTAATAGTTATCCAAATCAATCCATAATATTTTATATCAATATTAAATATTTTTATATGAAAAAGGTCTTGATACTTTTCGTAACATGTTTTATAATTTCAGCTATTTTTAGTTGTAATAATATGTTTCATGATGATATTGATTTCTCAGCTGACGCCACAAAGCAAGATTCAATTATTTTGGACTCAAGCTATCAGATAACACAAAATAGAGCTATAGAAATTGCTCGTGACTTTGCTTTAAAAGAAGGGATAGCACAAAGAGAGGATTTTTTATTTAAATCTTGTAAATTGCGAAGCTCAGAAAAAATACTTGGATACTATGAAATAGAATTTATAAGTAATAACGAAAACGGATATACCATTATAACCGCTGACAAACGTACCTCTGAAGTCATATGTTTTGTTGAAAAAGGAGCTTTAAGCGATACTCTTCTTATTGAACCATTAAAATATTTTTTTAGAAATATTCCTCGTTATTTACATACAATAACCAAAAAAAATGACAACTCACAATATAAAAGCATACATAACACAAAATCAATTCCAGCCTTTGATCCAAATGTCTGGACATATTCGACTACTGTATATGACACTTGTACAACTCAATATCAATATTCTGTTGTTAACTGGGGTCCTGGCAATCCTTTCAATTCTCTAATTGGGAATTTTGCTGGATGTACAAGAGTATCTGTGGCACAAATTATGGCTTTTCATAAAAAAATATACAGTAACTACATTATGAACACAGTAACTTGGAACGAAATGATTACCAATGAATCTCATCCACTCATCCCTCGCTTATTTAAGGATTTATACGACAATATTGGGACTACCACGTCTTCAATGCGTTCTTTTTTAGAGAATAATTCATATACAGTCGGCTCCATTCATAATGGATATGATTTTGATCTTATTGTTAATGCTCTTATTTATGGACCTACAATTATTACGGGGTTGCCAGGTCCTTATTCAATAATTGGACATAGTTGGATTATTGATGGAGCATACTTGTACACCTGTCATATATACGACATATATACCTTGGAATATAATGGCGAAATTTTAGAGTATTATCTATATCATAATGATTATTGCATACAACGACTTCATTATGATTGGGGATACTATGGTTATTCGGACGGATGGTTTGCTGGTGGAGTATTTGACGAAGATAATGAAATACAATATGATAACCTAATAGATCCCGCTGATGGTCAAAATTATGCGCATTCTATTAAGATAATAAGCTATATTAACTAGTCGACCCTTATAAATCAGATAAATCATTGAAAGTCAGCAAAAGTAAGCCCAAAAACATTTGGAATATATGCAGAAAATAAGTATTTTAGATGAAAGTTCCTGCAAATAAATTCAAAAAAAACATGGTTGGAAAACTACCCAAGACACACCAGTTAGATTTCTTTCAGACCCCTCTGGTAAATTTCATAGACATGGATCATGAACTGGTACAACTATCCCATCGGATAAACTGGGAATCGGTGGAACAAGATTTTGCCGGTTATTTTTCAGAAAATGGCCGTCCCGGGGTTCCGGTACGCAAGATGGTAGGACTGTTGTTGCTCAAGAGCCTGTATAATCTAAGCGATGAACGGGTGGTGTCACAATGGAGAGACAGTCCTTATTATCAATATTTTACAGGAGAGAAAGTATTCCAGAAAGGGTATCCTTTTGATCCATCGGACTTTGTGCATTTCCGCAAACGTATTGGGAAAGAAGGAGCAGAGAAGTTACTGGGTTTAAGCATTAAACTGAATATGGAGGAAGAGGGGACAGTGAAAGAGGTTCTGATAGATACGACGGTACAGGAGAAAAACATCACGTATCCCACGGATGGGAAGCTATACAATAAAGTAATCAACCAATGCCAGCGGATAGCCGACCAGGAAGGGGTCGAATTACGCAGGAGTTATACCCGGGAGCTCAAGGCCCTGAGACTAAAGATGCGTTTTATGAACCATCCCAAACGCAAGAAAGAAGGACAGAAAGCATTACGCAGGTTACGAACCATAGCCCGGGCCCAGGTGAACGATCTGACACGTAAACTAACGGCAGCACAGCGGGAGC
>JAQVSH010000388.1 GCA_028700615.1 Bacteroidales bacterium | reverse complement strand
TGGATGTGGATACCATTACCTTTACTACGGATGGGGATGTTCCCTGGAAAATTTATACCCGAAATAATGCTCTTGGAGTCCAGACTGAGGTTGTCGGCACCGGGCCGGTTTTCCCGGGGCAGCGTTCCACCCTGTATGGCACCTTCACGCTTCAGGAGGAAGGCATTTTCGCTTACAAACAGTATTATCGCTACCGTTATTCGCCCTATGAGTGGCAGCTCTATGATCAAGCAGGAAAAGAGGTCGCAACCAATGAAAACGAAAATTATCTTGGCAACAACTGGTACCGCTTCACGATGACGCTTGGGAACGGGAATCCGCTGCCCCCCGGAACGTACACGATGGTCTGGAGCATTGACATTCCCTTGCTGGCTTTGAATTATCGGGACGATGCATCGTACCATTCCTGTTTTCTCGATGACTTCAGCGTCGGCAGCATGACGGCTCCGCTGACCGTGCTGTGCAACCCTCCGGAGGGCGGAAAAACGTATGTTGACGGAGTTGAGGGCAGTTCCTTCAACAAGTTTATTGGCCAGAATGTCACGTTGCAGGTTACAGAAAACGAGACTTATCTTTTCCAGAAGTGGCAGGATAGCAACACCAACGAATGGTATCGGAACATTGTCATCAAAGATCCGGAGCTTGACGGGGTAAACGCCAATACCTATACCGCCAATTTTGTGCAGGCGGCCTTTGTGATGGCAGTAGCCCAGCCCGGCGAAGGCGGTTCTGTCAGCGGCGGATACCAGAAATATGCTCTAGGCAGTGAGGTGTATCTGAATGCTTATCCCAATACTGGCTGGCGTTTTGACCGCTGGAGTGATGACGATCAGCTGCCGGAAACAGACCCGATCCCCGCCAACCGCAGTTTTACCTGTACGGCGGAACATCACAACCAGACTTTCACTGCACAGTTTGTCCGCTGTATCACCGTGACTGGGCAGGCGCTGTATCCGAATCTGAACAATCCGGGCTGGTGGTATAGCGGCGGCGGAACCATTACTGGAACCGGCACGTACGATGTGGGAGATCCCGCTACCCCGGTGCTGGTGACCCTTACCGCAACCCCGACAAATGAAAATTTTGCGTTTTTAGGCTGGGATGACAACAACAACCGCATCATTGATCCGGAAGAAAGCACAGCGCCGACCCGGGAACTGAGTCTGACCTGGGCGGATACGAAAAATTTCCATGCCATAGCCCTGTTTCAGCAGACGGCTTTGGTCATTGTCAATTATTATCAGCAAGGCGATGACGCCCTGGGCGAAATCACGATCACCAGCGGCGAGGCGGTTCTCCCGCTGGAAGATTTTCTCGAGGGGCGGCGTTTGCCGGTCGGCACGGTTCTGAATCTGACCGGCACCGCCAACGAACACTGCCGTTTCAATAACTGGTGGCAGAATTGGTACGGATCAAATAATACCGTTGCCGGCAACCCCCTGCAGATCACGGTTTCGCCGGAAAATGTCAATACCTACTATGCGGACTTTGCCCAGCTGGTTCCAGTGGAGGTCGTGTTTGCTCCCGGCACCCCGGCCGGCTGCTCGGCACAAGTACTGCTTAATGGCGTTGATCAGGGCTTGTACAGCTGGCAGGAGATCGGCGCCGCTTTGGAACTCCGGGCCAGCTGCCCGGCTAACTACCGGGCGCAGTGGGAAGGCACCAACTTCCATACGATTTATATCTTCGTCAACGCCGATCCGCTGGAAAATGTCTATCCGGTGGAGTTTATCCCGACCTATTCGGTCCATCTGGCGACCTCCCCGGATCCCTGCCCGGGAGGATATGTCACCCCGGTCAGCCAGACGATCGACCTGGGTACCGAAAGCAGTTTCTATGCCGGCACAAACTGGGGTGAATACTGGCGTTTTGTCCGCTGGAGCGATGCTGTGACCGACAGCAGCCGCACTTTCAATCCGGCGGAGAGCGGCACCTATTCCTTTACCGCTCTTTTCGAACGCTATGTCACGATTGCCTGCCAGGGAGAATCCAGCAACTACGGATATCATTACAGTGATTTTGACGGGGACGGGGATCTTGCAGTCACGGATGTTCCCCGGCAGGTGACGGTCACGGCTCTGCCCGGAGATGGATTCCGCTTTGACCGCTGGACGGATGACGCGGCGGCTTCCCTGCCGGACGCGACGAATCCGGTGCGGGTGTTCAATGTCAGCACGGCAGACACCTACATCGGGCTGAAGGCCAATTTCGTCAAGACGCAGCTGGTTACTGTCGGGGTGAAACCCGGCTGCGAGGCCTGGGGAACGATTTCCACCGGCGCCCTGGATAATGCGCCGGTTGATTATGGCACGGAGATTACCTTTACCGCCACGGCAAATCCCAACTGCCAGTTTCTCGGCTGGACAGACTATAGCACGGAGGCTACCCGGACGGAAACGGTCAGTTACGACGTGACTTACCTGGCCGAATTCGCCAGCCAGGCGCCAGTCAATATCCGTATTCAGGAAGGGCAGGAGGGCTGGGGTTGCCAGGCCGGCATTGTCGGCCCG
>JAQVSH010000387.1 GCA_028700615.1 Bacteroidales bacterium | reverse complement strand
GTGAGAACAGCTTTACTTTTGATTGTATATATATTGATGTCAACTACCTGAGAACGATGGGAATCGGGTTGATAGACGGCCGGGATCCGATGGAAAGCGAACGCGGCAGAGTCTGTCTGATCAACGAGGAAGCCTACAAACAATACGAATGGAAGAATCTGGAGGGAAAGAAATTTAACAACGGGAGAGAAGGCGGGTATTCCGTGGTAGGTGTCACCAAAAACTTCCATGTAAAATCGTTACACCAGAAAGTCGGGCCAACAGCACTAATCTACGAAACACAAGAAGAATCGTACAATGTGTTGTCTGTCAGGCTTTCCCCTGGAAAAACAGGTTTACAAATAGATCAAATCCGCAAAATCTGGAATAAAATAATTCCGGATGAAACCATGAATTTCACTTTTTACGATGATCAATTTCAGGCGATGTATGAGAAAGAATCCAAGCTGGCAAAATCAATTACTTTTTTCTCGATAATAGCCATTATACTTACCTGTATGGGGATCCTCAGCCAAATCTACCTGATTTCAGTGAGCCGGGTAAAAGAAATCGGCATACGCAAAGTAAACGGAGCAAAAGTTTTTGAAATACTAACCATGCTGAATAAGAACTTAGTAAAGTGGGTAGCCGTTGCTTTTGTCATCGCCACACCCATCGCATGGTACGCCATGAACAAATGGTTGGAGAGCTTTGCCTACAAAACTGAACTAAGTTGGTGGATATTTGCCCTGGCCGGAGTGCTGGCGCTGGGCATTGCACTATTGACCGTCAGCTGGCAGAGCTGGCGGGCGGCTACAAGGAACCCGGTGGAGGCATTGAGGTATGAATAGAGGTAAGATATGTGAAGCAGAGGAAATACAGCGGTGAAATTTATTTTCCTGCTTTTAAGGCCCTGATTCCATAAAAAGCCACAACTACAAAGCAGAAAAGAGGTACCAGAAACGCAAAACAAATCCCAAAGAGGTCGGAGGCTAAACCCTGCAAAGGCGTAATCAGGGCGCCTCCCAGAATGGCCATAATCAGGCCGGAAGCCCCGATCTTAGCGTCATCGCCCAAATCACTCAGGGCAAAGCCATAAATGGTCGGGAACATCAACGACATAAAAAAGGAGATCATCACCAGAAATACAACCAGAAACATACCTGATCCGAAAACCACACAAAGAGAACAGCCGATTGCCGCGATCGCCGCGGTGATCAGTAGCTTAGAGGCTTGTATATATCGCATCAGAAAAGTGAAAAGAAACCTCGCAGCCGTAAAAACGATCATAGAAATCAGAAAGACATAGGCAGAATCGGTCTCATTGGTTCCCAATGCGTGCATTACAATACGAATTGTAAAAGACCAGATACCCACCTGGGCCCCCACGTAAAAAAATTGTGCAACAACTCCCCCCGTGTAGATACTGTTCCTGATCAGACGGCGTAAAGCAGAGCCAAGATGAATCGAGTGGTCAGTGTCTGAATTCTTTGGCATTCTGGACAACAACATGATGCAAAGGACTGCAATCAACACGATCCCTATCCCCAGATAAGTCAGGGTGATGGAATTCAGTTCCCCGGCCTGGATAGCCGCCAGCTGAGCGGCCGGCATGGCCGCTCTCTGCGTGGCGTCCGCTCCATTCAATTCCCTGAGGATGAATGTCATGCTGATCAGAATACCAACGATGGAGCCAAAAGGATTAAAGGCCTGAGCGAGATTGAGTCGTCTTGTTGCAGTTTCTTTCGAGCCCATGCTCAGAATGTATGGATTTGAAGTGGTTTCCAGGATCGAACAACCTCCGGCCAGAACATAGATGGCGATCAGATAAAAGCCGTAACTGCCGGTTTGTCCTGCCGGGTAATACAGCATCGCGCCGGTTGCATACAAGGCCAGCCCCAAAATAACACCTGATTTATAAGAGAATCTCTTGATAAAAAGCGCGGCAGGTAAAGCAAAACAAAAATACGCCCCATAAAACGCCATTTGAATAAACGAGGTCTGAAGATCAGACATACTCATGATTCGTTTAAAAGCGGCCAGAAGGGTGTCATTTAAATTATTAGCTACTCCCCAAAAGAAAAAGAGACTGGTTACCAAAATAAAGGGCAAAACCATACTTTGGCCGTTCAATCTCAATAAAGAAGATTCTTTTTCGTGCTTCATCGATAGATTCTTTAGAGCATTTTATTTTCGGAATTCAATTTTAAATGTCACTACCTGCCATTTAGGCAATCCGGAAGGTTTACTAATCATCAGGGCTTCTTCATTCCGGTTCCAGACAATTTTTTCATCACTGCCAAGCATGTTTACCGAGAGGATTTCCTGTCCATTGTCTTGTGCGTTTTTCGCCAGTGAGGAAATCCGGATATTATCTGTAGGGTTGCTCATACAAAAAGCATACAGGGTTTGTCCTTTGGTGGTGAAACGAATATCCCCAGTCTGATAGGGACGCACATCGCTTAATCCTCCGAAATGCCCTTTTTCCTGTCCTCCCAGCGTAGAGGGGCCTTCTCCGTATTTCTTCCAGGGG
>JAQVSH010000050.1 GCA_028700615.1 Bacteroidales bacterium | reverse complement strand
AACCCGTTAAAGAATCTTTGGCCGCGTGCGCCAAAGACTTACTCGACGGATGCATTGCCCATATGAGACCTGACGGGCTTTTTCACGACAATGTGGATGATCCGGAGTCCTTTGTGGAGACCAATCTGGGTCAGATGCTTGCATTTTCTATTTTCAAAGGGGTCAAATCCGGTTGGCTCGATCAGTCGTATCTGGACGCCGGACAAAAAATGAGAGCCGGAGCTTTGTCCAAAATGGATGAATACGGATTGATACAGGGGGCCTGCGGCTCTCCCTATTTTAACCGTCCGGGAACTTCTACCGAAGCCCAGGCTTTTTTCATCATGATGGAAACCGCCTGGAAAAGCTTACAATAGCTCCCTCTTGGCCAAAAGTTTTTCTCGCCTTAGCCGCCATTTTATTGCACTCACCATGAAAAAAGCAATTCTAATCATTATTTATTTACTGATTTTTAGAATTTCAAATTCACAAGATCTTAATTCGATTGATTATTCAACAATAGATACACTTCCTATTGATAATTCAAGAATTTTCAGACCTGATTTGATTTCTTTACCAATGAGTAACGAACATACATGTGCAATTACTTTTGATGGAAACAAAATATTATTCACTCGTGACCCCGACAGAAAGATATTTTTGATTTCAAAGATTGATGGAGGATGGACTGAACCAATGCCTACTCTTTTTAATGGAAGAGAGGCTATATTAACTCCTGATGGCACAAAAGTATTGTATGGTGATGGTGATATTTGGATTTCATCGATTAGTGGCGATAGCACAGATAAACCTATAAAATTACCATCATCGATTAACACAGATGCTTATGAATTCTATGCTTCAATGACAATGGATGGAAAAATATTCTTTAGTCGATTCGTTGATAATAGAACTAAAATATTTGTATCTGAATTAACAAATGGAGAATATCAAACTGCCAGAGAGATGCCAGAACCTATCAATCAGCCTACTTCAAACAATTTTCATCCATATATTTCAATCAAGGGAGACTTTATGATTTTCAATTCAGATAGAGAGGGAGGATTCGGTGGGGCAGATTTATACATTAGTTATATGGATGATGATGGACAATGGGATAATCCAAGAAATCTTGGAGAAAAGATTAACACAGAATTAAGGGATATTTGTCCAACCATTACACTTGATGGAAAATATTTATTTTTCACTCGAAATTGGCAGGAGAATGATAAATGGCTTGGAGATTTATACTGGATTAATACAGAACATTTGAAAAATGATAAATAAAAACTCCTGCATGACAGAACCTTAAATTAGAAACACTCACTCCTAATGAAAAAAGTATTTCAACTTCTTATTTATTAGTTGAAGGTATCATCCCCAGATACATTAATCAGTCATTCGATGAAGGCAATATTCCTAAAAAATAGAAACTGGAAGAAATGGCAAATTATGTCAGGGCTTTTATTATTCTTTGTTATCGTCATTGTGCTGGTCTGGCCTAAATCCCCCAACCCTCCGGATTCTATTCAAAGCATTGCAGAACTTGACGCGTACATGCAGAAACTAACCGATTTTGGTACACCTCAGGGGATTTCATTTATAGTTGTCAGAAACGACCAAATTATTTATAGCAAAGGATTCGGTTGGGCCGACCATCCACGTAAAATTCCCGCTACACCTGATGCTGTTTATCATTGGTATTCAATGACTAAAATTGTTACTGCAATGGCGGTTTTTCAACTTCAGGAAAAAGGTGCGCTTCAATTGGATGATCCGGTAGTTCGGTATCTTCCCTTTTTCAAAGTCAAATACCCCTCAGACTCAAGCAAAATTGTAACGATCCGGGATCTCCTTAACCACAGTTCAGGCATACCCGATGCAACATTTGATTTGGTAAACTGGGTCCATTATGAAGGAGAACCTTCTGTTAATCAAACTGATTTTGTAAAAAGAATACTTCCTAAGTATTCTAAGCTTATGTTTGAGCCTGGCCATTATTCGCAGTACACCAATATCGGATATATGGTATTGGGTGCCATCATAGAAAAAGTTTCGGGCCAGACATATGAAGAGTATGTCCGGCAAAACATTCTTGTCCCCCTGGGCATGAATCATACTGATTTTATATACACAAAGGCGATGGAACCCTATGAGGCCGCGGGCTCCAATCCGGTTTTCAATTTCAATACTATTATGCTTCCTTTTGTACGCGGAAAGATTGTCCGGGAATTCTCTCAAAATCATATTTGGTTTAATCGCTTTTACAACGACCAGACACCTCCTTCCGGACTTATAGGTTCGTCGGCGGATGCATCACGATTAGCCATGGCCTATCTGAATCATGGGGAGCTGGATGGTACACGGATTCTTTCAAAGGAGTCAGTTTTTATGATGACCCATGATGGATACAAGAAGACAAAAGATCAAAAAACGCAAGATAGTTTCCGACAAGGATATGCCTGGCAAACATGGTCAGATTCGGGACGATTGGTAATCCAACATGATGGGGGAGGCCCGGGATTTTATACGAAAATGCAACTCATTCCGGATGAAAATCTTGGTTTTATTATATTCACAAATGATATTTCGAATAGAGATAAAATCAATAAAATTGTCAGTTTAGCAGCAAGTCTTAAATGGTGAAAAAGCCCGGGAAAGGTCTAAAAAAGATTATATGATTAACCTCAAATCGGAATTAGAGATAAGGACTTTACATGAAAAAATAGACCATTTCATCATGGATCAGCAACAAGAACTTTTAGAGTTGCAACAAACTCAGATAGAGATGATGAGCAATATATTGAAACAAATAATTCAATTCATTCTGTTTATCACTTTTTTTGTTTTGGTTGTCGGTTGTAACCACAAAAAAGATAATTACCCGGCAGCACCAACGAATGCTACGGCGGATAGTTTTATTATAGAAACTAAACCTTATAAAATAGGTGACGACACATATAAAGCTGATTTCGGCACTATCACGGTGCGGGAGAATAGAAGCAAGTCTACTTCCCGTCTGATTAACATCCCTTTTCTTCGCATTCAATCTAAATCGAAAAATCCTGCTGAACCAATTTTTGGGTTTGCCGGAGGGCCTGGCCAAAGCAACATGACCTGGAACTCGGGTTTTGCCAGTATGTTTCTTTCAGAACGCGATTTTGTGGTTGTTGGCTATAGAGGTGTAGATGGTTCCACCATACTGGACTGCCCGGAAGTAGGCAAGGCATTAAAGGGAGAAGGGAATGATCTAATGAGTGAGGAATCAATAGAAGCAATTGGACGTGCCTGGAGGTTGGATTCGGAACGCATAAAGGATCAAGGTGTTGACATAGATGGTTATACTATGCTTGAGTGTATCGAAGACAATGAATCTGTTCGTAAAGCTTTGAATTATGAACGCATTAACCTTGTAAGTGAAAGCTATGGTACACGTGTTGCCTATTTATACGGGCTCAAACATCCTAATCATATTTTCCGGACAGCAATGATCAGTGTTAATCCTCCGGGACGATTTGTTTGGGATTCACAAATGATTGATAATCAATTAAAGTACTATGCAAATCTTTGGTTAAGAGATTCTATTATGTCTAAAAAGAGCCCTGATCTTTATGCAACCATGGAGAAAATTCTAAACGCAATGCCGCGTAAATGGCTTTTTTTATCGATTGATCCCGGCAAAGTAAAGGTGGTTACTTTTTGTCTTCTCTTTCATCGCAATACGGCGGCACAAGTCTTTGATGCTTATCTTGCCGCAGAACAGGGTGATCCGGCTGGACTTGCCATGATGTCCCTTGCCTATGATTATATCGTACCCTCAATGATGACTTGGGGTGATCTTGCTTCTAAAGCTGTTAGTGCAGACTTTGATCCCACAAGAAATTATTTTGGTGAAATGGATTCTTCCGATAGGCCTTTGGGTTCGCCGATGAGTAAGCTGTTGTGGGGATCATTAAGTTCCGGCCTTTGGCCGATTAAACAGATATCAGAAGAATTCAGAAACCCACAGCTATCGGAAGTGGAAACATTACTATTGAGTGGGAGTATAGATTTTTCAACACCTGCTGAATTTGCTACAACAGAATTAATGCCCTACCTGAAAAACGGGAAACAAATTATTTTTTCCGAATACGGCCATGTAGGGGATGTCGAATATACCAATATGGAAAATACCAGGCTTATCTTATCGGGTTTTTACAACACCGGTGTCCCGGATACATCAAAGAATACTTATATTCCAATGGATTTTAGCGTCAAATGGGGCTTTCCTATCATTCTAAAAATAGCACTCGGCGGAATCACTTTAGTCGGAATCGGCTTATGTGTAGTGATGATTTGGTTATTTAGAAGATACCGTAAAAAACCTAGCTATTAAGATTTTTTATAAAATATTGTCATACATGCAGTTAAATGTTTTAATAGCAATTAATTCATTTATACCTGTAATAATCTGTAAAATTTTAAATTAATTACGATATATATGATCTTTTTCAACCACACGGAATGCAGAGCGGTAGTATAGAATACATGATTTTTCGCGGATGAGCCGCCAGGCCCGGTTTTCAGAGTGCAGAAAAACATCTCTGAATAAATTCGGAGACGACAGCTGTGACTTTTTCCTGTTCTTCCAGAAAGCCGTTATGTCCTGAGTGTTCGAGCCAGACGGTTTCTGACAGGGGGGTTGAGGCGGCAATGGGAGCAATGATTTCAGGTGAAATATAGGGGTCTTTTCTGCCGAGGGTGAATAGTACCGGTTTTCCGCAATGGCGGAGGAGTTCCTGGCGATCGGGACGGACTTTCATTCCTTCCAGGATGGAGATAATGCCTTCCGGATTGGTTTTTCGGGCGACTTCTATTGCAAACGCTACTTTGTCGGGAAGGAGGCTTCGGTTTTCCGGAGCAAATCCGTTAGGGACGTTAAGGGTGTATAGCATTTCTTGTTTGCCTTCTCTGACCAGGGCGATCTCTCTGTCCCGGTTTTTTCGTTTTTCTTCGTTGTCTGCAAAGGGAGTGGAGTGAAGAAGGCAGATGCCTTTGAGCAGGGAAGGATATTTTTCCAGAAATGAGAAGAGGGTGTAACCTCCCATGGAATGCCCTGCCATCACACACTCATTGACTCCGGCATGTTCGAGAATGGCGTGAATGGCTTCAGCCAGGAGGTCAGGATGATGCACCTTGTCCAGAATGCCCGACTCTCCGTGTCCCGGGGTATCGGGACAGATCACTCTGAATTCCTTCGCCAGGCCGGTGGAAAAGCCGTTCCAGATTTCCAGGTTTTCAAGGTATCCGTGCAAAAGAACTATGGTTTTTGGGCCTTTCCCAAGGTCCAGGTATCTGAGGGGTGCTCCCCGGAAGAAGAAAGAGTGTATCATGTCCGTTTATTTAAAGGCGATTCAACCGGTTCTTCCTGAGGGATGAAGTCCTGATATTGTTCGCAGATTCCTTCCAGTGTCCGGAATAATTCTTCAGGGTCGTTGAGGGTCACTAATTTCATCCGGGTTTCTTTGAAATGCGGAAGGCTTTTAAAATAATGGGAGAGATGGCGGCGCATTTCGAGGATTCCGACAGGAAGACCTTTGCATTCTATGGATTTTCTGAGATGATCTTTGGCTAATCCTACTTTTTCTTCCAGGGTCAGAGGTTTCATTTTTTCTCCGGTTTGGAGGTAGGTCTTGATTTCCCTGAAAATCCAAGGCCTTCCATAGGTGGCTCTGCCGATCATGATGCCATCCACTCCATGCCGGTTAAACATTTCTGCAGCAAATTCAGGGGTTGAAACATCTCCGTTGCCAATGACCGGAATATGCATCCGGGGATTATTTTTTACGGCTCCGATCAGGGTCCAGTCGGCTTCTCCCTGATACATCTGTGCCCGGGTCCGGCCATGAATAGTGATTGCGCTGATCCCGACATCTTGCAGCCTTTCGGCAATATCTACAATCGTTTTAGACTGGTCATCCCATCCTAGGCGCGTTTTTACCGTGACCGGCACTTTTACGGCATTGACAATGGCGCGGGTCATTTCCACCATGAGAGGGATATTGCACAGCATTCCGGCACCGGCGCCGCGGGTAGCAATTTTCCTGACGGGACATCCAAAATTCAGATCGATCAGATCGGGTTTGGCTTCCTGTACGATCAGGGCGGCTTCCACCATCGCTTCGGTCAGGTGTCCGTAGAGTTGAATCCCGACAGGTCTTTCTTCTTCCAGAATTTCAAGTTTTTGAATGGCCTTTCTGGCATCTCTGACCAGCCCGTCACTGGGTACAAATTCCGTGTACATCAGATCGGCTCCGAAACGTTTGCAGACATACCGGAAAGAAATATCTGTAACGTCCTCCATGGGCGCCAGTAACAGCGCTTTATCTTCTAATTCAAGATTTCCGATCTTCACCGATATAAGAATGAGTAATGGTTGAGATATTCTGTGGCAAAATTAACAATTTAAGGCGGCCGGTGTGGAATCCACATGCTTTTTTGTACTTTCGCTTTTATATAAACGCATTTCGGAGATGACTGATCCTGTGAAAATGTTTCCCCAAAGGTTATTCCGCGCCACTCAGACGTATTGTGTTGATGTGCCGCCGGTATCTCTTACCCGTCAATTTATTGACGAGATGATCAATTTGTTTTTTCCGGTGCGCATGGAATGTACCTGCCAGTTACAGGATATGGAGAAGGAGTGGGAAAAATTGCAGCTAAATCTGCGCTATCTGCTCAAACCTATGGAAGGCCGTTTCCCTGGAACTCCTGAAAGTGCCGCTTGCAATTTTTTCAGGGAGATACCCCTGATACATACCCGTTTATTACGGGATGCCGATCGTTTTCGCCAACATGATCCCGCGGCTCAGAGCATCGAAGAAATCTTGCTTTGTTATCCGGGATTTTATGCCATTGCCATTTACCGGCTTGCCCATGTTCTTTATACGCTTAAGATTCCGGTGCTTCCCAGAGTGATTTCCGAATATGCCCATGCTTCCACAGGAATAGATATTCATCCCGGGGCAACCATTGGTGAAGGATTTTACATTGACCACGGAACAGGTGTTGTTATTGGCGAAACGACCGTTATTGGAAATCATGTAAAGATTTATCAGGGGGTTACGCTGGGAGCCCGATATGTCAAGAAGGATCTTACGGGAACAAAGCGCCATCCTACGATTGAAGAGGGTGTCATTATCTATGCCGGAAGTACCATTCTGGGTGGAGATACCGTGATAGGACACGATACGATTATCGGAGGGAATGTCTGGCTTACGGAAAGTGTTCCTCCTTATTCTGTGGTGAGTGCCCATCCTAAGATAGAAATCCGCAACGTGAGAAAAAAAGTCGGAGAAACTCCGGATTGTGAAGTCTAATTGATTTTTCCCCAATTTTCATTCTTTTTTCCGTTTGCCGAAATGCAGAAAAGTGGCCGGCAGGTGACAAATATTGAAATTGTTTTGTATATTTTTGTGTTATAAGAATTTTTAACAAAAAATAACAGAATACTATGAAACAAAACTATCGAAATGGGTTTTCGAGACGTGGGTTCCTGAAGGTTTCCATGCTCGGAGCTGCCGGACTAACTATTTTGCCGGGTCTGCAGAGTTGCGCTCCCGCTCCCAGTGACAAGATTCGCCTCGGCTTTATCGGTTTGGGACAACAGGCTATGTCTCTGTTAAAAGGATTTATCGGACTTCCAGATGTACAGGTGGTTGCCGGTTGTGATGTCTATGAAGTCAAACGTCTGCGTTTTGAAAAACGGGTAAATGATTTTTATGCCGCTGCTGAACAAAAATTTACTGCCGAGACCTGTGAAGATTACAAAGAATTGCTGGCACGTAAAGACATTGATGCCGTGGTAATTGCTACTCCGGATCACTGGCATGCCATGATTGCCATTGATGCCTGTAAAGCCGGCAAAGATGTATATCTGGAAAAACCATTGACTTTTACTATCAAAGAAGGACAAGCATTGGTGAAAGCCGTTCGTGAAAACGGCCGGATGTTGCAGGTAGGAAGCCAGCAGCGTTCTGATGAGATTTTCCAGCATGCCGTGAAACTGGTTCAGGGCGGAACCTTGGGAAAAATTTCCAAAATTCACGCTTATGTAGGAGCTCCCCCCACACCTTACAACCTTCCCGAAGAACCTATTCCTGCCGGTCTGAACTGGCCGATGTGGCTGGGTCCTCTTCCCGTGGATTATCATTTCAACCATGAATTGAATCCCCCTATTTCTCTGGATCCCGAACAAAATGAAAAACTGTGGGGTGCATGGCGTTGGTATAAAGAAATGGGCGGCGGATTTACCACCGACTGGGGCGCTCATATGTTTGACATCGGTCAATGGGCCCTCAATATGGACGGAAGCGGTCCCGTTGAAATCATTCCCGGCGGTTATCAGGACAACAAATACCTGACCTATGTTTATGAGAACGGTACTATTATGGTGGAAGAACCCTATGATGAAAAAATGACCAAGGGTTGCAAATTCATTGGAGAAAACGGTTGGATTGAAGTGACCAGAGGTGGTTTTAATGCTTCCGATGAAAGCTGGAAACCTGCGCCTGTTGCAGCCGCCGAAGGAGAAGCAGAAATGCCTTATGAAACCAAGGTTCCTCATCAGGCCCGGTTTATTGAAGCGATAAAGACCCGTGTGGATCCCAATGTCACTGTTGAAATCGGACACAGTTCAGCCACTGTTTGTAACCTGGGAAATATTGCCTATGACCTGGGCCGTCCTGTAAAATGGAATCCCGCTACCCAGACTTTTGTTGACGATGCCGAGGCCGAAAGCCGGATGCAATATCAATACAGAGCAGGATATACTCTCGGTTAATCCACTCTGCTACAACTACAAAAAAAGCCTCAAAAGAAAATTTTGGGGCTTTTTTCATTTCTTTAATCTGTGTGTTGATTTATTAATTAATTTAGTTGAAAGAAACGGAAGGGATGAATGTGTTGGAAAAACAGATTCATGGAGAGGCAACATCGTACACATAAAAATACAACGACTGAAATGAAAGAAACGGCCTTTTTTATCCTGATCATTTTATTTTGTATTTCTTGTAACCACCATGATCCGGTTACTTTTTCACGAATAGAGAATATCTCCTGCGAATCTCAGAAAACTTCTCCATTCATGGGCCTTCCAATGAGCATGAAGGTTTTTAATAATCAGTTATTTATCAGTGATTTTCATGGCGACAGCCTCATCATTCGATACGATCTCAAATCACAAACCGAGATAGGCAGATTTGCTTCAAGGGGTAACGGACCGAATGAGTTTATCAGTCCTATTTTTTTATTTGTCTCTGACTCTGCCCTATTTATCCAAAGCATGGGTAATAGAATCTTTGGGTATCTTCCGGGATCCATTTATGAAGAAGCCGAAACCTCTACATTTAAATCTCTGTTCAATGTTCCGGAAATGGCGGTTCATATGTTTCCTTTGGATTCCCAAAGATTTCTTGCAACAGGATTTTTTGAACAAGGAAGATATGCAATATTGAATGATCGTGGTGAAATCGTTTCCTATTTCGGATCTTATCCTGAATATCTAAAAGGAGAAAAAGACAGACCAACAATAAATAGGGGAATGTATCACCAAGTTATGTATGAAGCTAATTATCCTGCTAAGAAGCTTATATGTCTCAGCGGTCATGTATTGGAGATTTTAGATTTTTCTTCTGAAGTTCCAAAGAGTGTTGAGTCTATTCTTTTATCCCCATATGACTATGACTATTCACCAAATAACTTCATTTCTGCCAAAAGTAAAGAAAATACTGTCTTTGGAGCCGTTGCTATCAGTTCAACGGAGAATTATGTGTATGTGGTATATAATCCGAATACACCGGGAAATAAATTAACCCCTGCAGATAATGAAATCTGGGTGTTCGATTGGAAGGGAACACCGGTCAGAAAGTTAATTCCAGACAAAAATATCAATAATATAGTGGCGATTAATGATCAACTGCTGTATGGAATTTCAGATCTTCCTGATCCCACTCTTGTAAGGATCAGATTTTAATGGTCTAAAGCTTAGTTCAGGTCAATCGCTTCGGCAATAATCTGGGAGATGTCCCTGACTTTGCTTCCCTGCAGGCTGGAGAAGGTTTTCTGGCAGAGCGGGCAGGCGGTTACCAGCAGGTCGGGATTGTTTTCAGTCAGTTTAGTCCAGGCG